>CAYIBG010000028.1:0-5713 GCA_964361365.1 uncultured Ignavibacteriaceae bacterium
TCATCATGCCGACCGTCATGCGTTGCTGGGGAATCAGCTTGACGATCTCTTCTGTTAGAGGCGGAACATCGAATTCGACCATGTAAGCCCGAATCTGCCGCGTTGAGAAAATTTCTTCAAACGAATCTGCCATTTTTGTCTTTCTGAATAGAATTATTGAGCGAACCAAACAAGATTTTCTAAACCGTCAGGATCTGTTTTCTACAAGTGGTTCCGAGTTTCTTGAGCAACGTTCCCAGATGCTCCTGCTCCTCCTCGCTGAGGACGGACCCAATCTTCGCAACGAATTCTGCATGCTGCGCAAAAATCTTCTGGAAGAGTCTTTTGCCTTTCGGCGTCAAGCCCACAATGTAAGCCCTCCGGTCGTCCCGGCTTGTCGTGCGCTTGGCCAACCCCAGCTCCTCGAGGTTATCCACGACCACCGTCATGTTGCCGCCGCTGACGAGCTGCTTTTTACAGAGGTCGCCGATGATCATCGGGCCAAGGTGGCCGAGCGTTTCAAGCGCGCCAAACTGCGGCTGCGTGAGGCCGAACGAGCGGATGTGATCGGCCGTGAGCTTGTTAAACGTCGAGAATGCCCTTGCGAGTTTCACCCACATCGTGAGTGCCGCATCGGCCTTGGGACCATATTGTCTGGTTGTCTTCATTTTATTTTGAATTTGAATAGTTTAAATTTAATATAAATGACCTCACTTGTCAAGTCCTTTCTTGAGAGTTCGCGTGGCGATCCTTAGTCGGTTTTGAGGCTCTTGAGGAATTCCGTGGCAGCGTTCACCCGGTCCTTGGGTGACGTCGTCGGCAGGAGAACTGTTTGCAATTGAAGGTCCGCCCCGACCTGGCGCAGTTGGGGCTTGTTGGACTTCAATCGGGCCATTTGCTTCACGAGCTTCTGAAACGGGGGATCATCGGAATTCTTTCGTTCGTAGAAATCCTGTACATCCTTCGGGGGCAGTGTAAGGATGAGGCTGTTTCTGTTGAGTTCTACTTTGACAAAACCGATTGAATGTGCAGCAATCTTGAGTTCCACCGCCTGCAAGAGGTTTTCGACTTCTTCCGGATATTCTCCAAACCGATCTCTCAATTCCGTGCGCATGGACTGTAGTTCCTGTGCATCCTCGGCCCGGTAAAGCCTTCGATACACATCGAGCCTTTCGGTGTCCGATTCGATGTAGAGGTCGGGGATGATGCTCTCAATATCCACGTCCACGGTTGTCTCCAGTTTTTGCGGCGGCCGTTCTTTTTCTTGTTGAATACCAAATTCATCTTCCTTCAATTTGGCCACCTCTTCTTCAACGATTCGCTGATACAGCTCGAACCCCATTTCTTCGATGAACCCCGATTGCTGCGCACCCAGAAGATTCCCCGCCCCGCGAATCTCCATGTCGCGCATGGCGAGATTGAACCCGGATCCAAGCTCGGTGAACTCCTGAAGCGCCTGCAGCCTCCGAAGAGCATCTTTCGGCAACGAAGTGATCGGCGGAGTGAGCAAATACGCGAAGGCCCGGACGTTAGAACGACCGACCCTTCCCCGAAGTTGGTACAGTTCCGCAAGGCCAAATCGGTCTGCTCTATTTATGATAATGGTGTTTACGCTAGGAATATCGATACCGGATTCGATGATTTTCGTACAAAGAAGGACGTCATGCTTCTTCTCAAGAAAATCAAGCATGGTGCGTTCGAGTTCGTGCCCTTTCATTTGTCCGTGCGCAACATGAAAACGTGCTTCCGGAATATGCTCCTCGAGGAGCGCCTGTATATCCCCGATGTTCTGAATGCGGTCGTGAATAAAGTAGGCTTGGCCGCCCCGATGAACTTCCTTAAGTATGGCTTCCCGGATCAGTGAAAGGTCAAACTGTGCAATTTCCGTGATAATTGGGAGCCGGTTGCGGGGTGGTGTGTTGATGAGGGAAAGATCCCGTGCCCCCATCAGCGAGAACTGCAGCGTGCGGGGGATGGGCGTGGCCGTGAGTGTCAGTGTATCGACAGAAGCCTTCAGCTGCCGTAGCTTTTCCTTCGAAGCCACGCCGAAACGATGCTCTTCGTCGACGATGAGCAATCCCAGGTTCTTAAACCGGACATCTTTCGAAATCAGCCGGTGTGTCCCAATGATAATATCGAGACTCCCTTCGAAGAGGTTGTCTATGACAGCCTTCTGTTCCTTCCGCGACTTGAATCGTGAAATGGAGTTGATACGCACGGCGTAACGCCCCAACCGGTCAAGAAAGGTCTGATAATGCTGCAGCGCCAGAATCGTCGTCGGCACGAGGATGGCGACCTGTTTGCCGTCCATAACCGCTTTGAAGGCTGCGCGAACAGCAATTTCCGTTTTTCCAAACCCTACGTCGCCACACACGAGCCGGTCCATCGGAGCGGGGCTCTCCATGTCGACCTTGACCTCCAGAGTCGTTTTTGCCTGGTCGGGTGTGTCTTCATAGGTAAACGAAGCTTCCATTTCCTTTTGCCAGGCAGTGTCGGGCGAGAATGCAAAACCTTGTTCATGCTTCCTGCGCGCATAAAGGTGGATGAGGTCGCGGGCGATTTCTTTGATCTTTTTCCGAACGCGGGATTTCAGGCGTTCCCAATCCGGGCCCCCGAGCCTCGTCAGTGAAGGTACATGGCCTTCCTTTGAAGAATATTTTTGAACACGAATGACGTAATTCAGGTTGACGTACAAAATGTCGTTTTCAGCATACATGACCTTCATGACTTCCTGTTCAGCATTGCGCACCCGGAGTTTTTGGAGGCCCGCGAACTTTCCTATACCATAATCCACGTGCACGACATAGTCTCCGCGCTTCAGCTGTTTCGCATCTTTCTGAGTTATTCCCTTGAATCTTGAACGTGTTCCCGAACCCCTTCGTTTTCGACGCCCGAACACCTGATGTTCGGCGATCACTGCAACTCGGGCAAACGGGTACACAAACCCCGAATGAAACGTCTCGGTGAGAAATTCGTACCTCGCGGGAAAAGATGCTGTTTCCATGTTCCCGTTTTCACTTTCTTCGTGCTCACCAGCCGCCAGAATGACTTCGGTTTCCATGAGCTCTTTGAGTCGTGCGGCTTCTTCCTTCGTGTCGCACCCGATGTAGGTCGTGTAATTCTCTGAAGTCAGTCTGGCAATGAAGTTTCGCAGAATCTGAGCGCTCCCGTTGAAGACCGGCTGGGAACGGCTTTGGAATTGGATTTCCGAACCACTCCGGTCCAGGGATGAATCAACAATGCAAGTGAATTTTTGAGAGCACGTCTGGATCTCTTCCCACGAAAGGAGGTTTTCGACTCCTTCTGTACGAAGATCGCCAATCTCCTTTTGAATCAGCGAAAGTTCTTCGAGGAAGACGACGGTCGAATCAGGCAGGAAGTCAAAGAGCGAAGATAATGCGTTTTCTGAGAGGTTCGGGCTGATGGTTGCCGATTGAAGCTCCCGGATCGATCGTTGCGACAAAACATCAAACTCGCGAATTGATTCGATCGTATCTCCCCAGAATTCGAACCTGAGTGGATGATCCCCGGTGAATGGAAACACATCGAGAATTCCGCCCCGGACTGCATAGTCTCCGCATTCTTCCACAAAGTCCTTTTTCTCGAAACGGAGCGTCGTGAGTTGTTGGATAAGGCCGTCGAATGAGAATTCTTTCCTGGATTCCAGTTTGAGAAGACTCTCAGTGAACTGTGCCGGGGAAGGCACCTTCGTTGCCACGGCTTCGGCTGAAGCGACAACAATGACGACTTCTCCGGCGTTCAAGCTTTTAAGCGCTTCAACCCGGGCTGCCGGAGAAGATAGGTCGAGCAACTTTGCCTGGTGCGTTGCCCCGTGGCCGAACGTACGGACGAACTGCTCGCCCACCAGAAGGGAGCAATCGTCCGAAACCTCTTCAGCCTTGTCGTCGTCGGGAACAAGCACAACGACTGTCTGCCTCCTTTGCTCAAATGCAAAAGCGGCAACAAGGGAAAGAAGGGAGCCCCCGATCCCTGTGACGGGTATCTGCGTCGAACCCGAATGGGCCAGCCTCCTGCGGAGTTCCTGAAAAGGATCCGTTGCATAGATTATCGACTTCAATTGTTCTATCACAGCGTTTTCAGCCAAGTATTCGTTTTAATCATTTAAAAAAACACCTCGCCCCTCCCACAACGAGTTTGAGCGTTGTTGCAGGAAGGGTTTTCTCGCAAAGAAGCTAATGAATGCGATGGGGAAAAGCAACTTCCGGGAAGAATGACCTTTGGAATCTGAAACTGAACTCGTATCTTTGATGAAATTTTTTGGCGTGAAGAATGTCCACCGACCAGGTCCTCAAGTACACTTACAAATTTCAGTTCGATGATAAGTCTGAAAAACAGTTCGATGTCCTGCTGCGTTCGGACACGCTCGAGCTGCTTCACAGCCCCAACCCCAACCCGCCTCCCTGGACGAAGCTCAAATTCAACCAGTGTGAAAATTGCCCGCTGGACGATGCCACGGAGTATTGCCCCGTTGCCCTGAACCTTTCGTACGTCATCGACGAATTCAAGTTCTCCACCTCGCACGACAAGACGTGGGTCGTCGTCGAATCACCCGAGCGGACATACGCCCAGGAAACATCGGTGCAGGATGGCCTGAGTTCGATCATGGGAATCTACATGGTCACGAGCAATTGCCCGATCCTCGACAACCTTCGACCGATGGCCCGTTTCCATTTGCCGTTTGCGAGCGCCGTTGAAAGCGTGTACCGGTCCGTGTCCATGTATTTGATGGCGCAGTATTTCAGATTCCGACGTGATGAAGAAACGGATTGGAGTCTGGAGAAACTGCTCGACGTCTACAAGGAAATCGCAAAGGTCAACAAAGGATTATGGAACAGGCTTTCGAAGGCATCGGGGTTCGATGCAAATGTGAATGCATTGATCGTTCTCAACACCTTTGGCGATGCCGTACGCTTTTCTTTAAAAAAGGACCTTGACGACATCGCCAAAATATTCTCATCGTATTTCGATAAGAAAAAGTGATTTTCCCGCGGGAATACCCCTTGGGTCCTCGCCATTCCATGACCGGCAGCACATCATTTTAAAATGTCGGAGGGCATTTCTTGCTTCTCTAACACTTTTCTTTTATTATGCTGTCCCCCATTTTGACAACCAACCACTTTTTTGGGAGGCACCTCATGAAACGATTTGTTTATGTGGCATTGCTGACATTCGCCGTGCCAGGACTGACATTGTTATATGGCCAGCCACCTGCCGCCGGCGACAAGACCCTTGCGGATGTGCTGAAGGAACTCTCGGACGCTGCTGCCAAGTCATATGTTTCTCCGATTGTTTCCGGCTTCGGTTCCAATCTCAACTCGGGCTGGTTCCATCGGGCTCCGCGGGCCACGATGTTTGGCTTTGACTTGGAGTTCGGTATTGTTGGTATGGCTACGTTTTTTCCAAACGATACGAAATCCTTTACTTCGAACGGGTCTTTCCGCTTTACCGCTGCACAAGCTGCTGACCTGGCAATAAAATCAGGCGCTCCTGTGGGGGCACCTCGGACTGCTGTACAAAACGCTATTCTGTCACAGCCATTCGGAGTAACTTTTTCCGGTCCGACCATAACAGGATCCCAAAAAGACAGCATGAGAGTTATCTTTACGGGAGCAAACAACGTGGGGGGAACCGGCTTTAATCTTCCTTCACAAACGTATCCCTTGCCAATCGTGGGCATTATGGGGGAAGTAACTGCGATTCCCCTGGTAGCACC
>CAYIBG010000028.1:5813-16120 GCA_964361365.1 uncultured Ignavibacteriaceae bacterium
ATATCCTGCCGCTCGAACTTTCGGCCAGTTTCTTTACTCAATCCTTGGAAGCTGGTTCAATTTTTAAAACCAAAGCGACCGCTTTTGGAGTGAACGCGAGCAAACGGCTTGGCTGGGGTTTCTTAAACATCACTCCTTACGGCGGCTTCATGGTTGAATCGTCCTCCATGACGTTTGCTTATGATTACATTATAGCTACTCAGGTGGGCCCGTCGGCGCAAAAAATCGAGTTCGAACTTACCGGTGAGAACAAGACACGCGTCACAGCCGGGCTCAGCATCAAGGTTCTGATCGTTAACATCAACGCGGACTACAGTTGGGCGAAGTATAATTCTGCCAGCATCGGCCTGATGTTTATCATCTAGGAAGAGTATAGACTTCCCGCTTGTGAAAAACAGGCTGACTCGTTTAGAATCAGCCTGTTTTGTTTTGTCCGAAGTTTATCGTATATTATCCTGTGCCTCAGTAGAGCTGAGGCATTTTCTTTTTCTGACGCAGGTTTTTACAGATTTTAGCTGATTTCGCAGATGCAGAATGCATCGTCATTCCAGCGGGCATGTAATTTAAACGGGAAGCGATACGTAGCGAAATGAAACGACGCGAAGACATACGAAATATTGCCATTATTGCGCACGTCGACCATGGGAAAACGACGCTCGTCGACTACATGCTGCGTCAAACCGGCACATTTCGGGCCAACCAGGATATGGGCACGCGGGTTATGGACTCGAACGAACTGGAACGCGAACGCGGGATCACGATTCTGGCAAAGAACACGGCAGTTTTTCACTCATCCCCCAGTTATCCCACAGTCATCAAAATCAATATTGTTGATACGCCCGGCCACTCTGATTTCTCTGGGGAAGTCGAACGCACCCTCAGGATGGTCGACGGAGTCCTGCTCCTGGTTGATGCTGCCGAGGGTCCGTTGCCGGGGACAAAGTTCGTTCTCAAAAAGTCGCTGGAGCTGCACCTGCAGCCGATTGTCGTCATCAACAAAATCGACAGGAAAGACGCCCGGCCGCACGAAGTCCTTGACGAGGTGTTCGAGCTGTTCCTTTCTCTAGGCGCCAACAATCAGCAGCTCGATTTTCCCGTCGTCTACACTATCGCAAAACACGGAATCGCCAAACGAGAACTTGAAGACGAGGGAAAGAACCTCGAACCGCTCTTTGATGCCATCATCAGCAGAGTTCCTCCTCCACCGGGCGAAACAGAGGCGCCGTTTCAAATGCTCGTCACGACGATTGATTACAACGATTATCTCGGCCGGCTGGGCATTGGAAGAATATTTCGCGGGACCATCCGGCTCGGCTCAGCAATGAAGGTGGTGCACCGTGAAGGATCCGTTGAAGATGCGCGGGTCACAAAAATCTACACTTTCCAGGGTCTCAAACGTCTTGAGGTCAACGAAGCAAGCGCCGGAGACATTATTGCTCTCGCAGGTATGGAGGACGTCGATATCGGCGAAACGATCGCAGACGCTTCCGACCCGAGGCCTTTACCTTTCACCTCAATCGAAGAGCCGACGCTTTCCATGAATTTCGTGGTTAATAACTCGCCGTTTGCAGGCCTGGAAGGAAAGTACGTCACGACCCGCCATCTAGGGGAGCGCTTGGCACGTGAGCTTCGCTCCAACGTGAGTCTCCGTGTTGAATTGACCGATTCGCCCGACGTTTTCAAAGTAAGTGGACGAGGGGAACTCCATCTTGCGATTCTCATTGAAACGATGCGGCGCGAGGGTTTTGAATTCCAGGTTTCGCGCCCGGAAGTGATTCTCAAGCGTATCGCTGACGTTTTGTGCGAACCGATGGAGCACGTTATTATCGACGTGCCCGATGAGTTTGTCGGCACAGTAATGGAAAACCTCGGCCAGCGAAAAGGCGAGCTCAAGAATATGATACAATTGCAGGGCAATACAAGACTCGAGTTTACGGTGCCTGCTCGCGGCCTCATCGGTTTTCGTTCTGATTTCCTCACGCAAACCAAGGGGACCGGCATCTTGCATCACAATTTTCACGGTTACGAGCCGTTCAAAGGAGAGCTTTCTCATCGCACGAAAGGCGCGTTGGTCGCTTTGGAAGATGGCGTGGCCGTCGCGTATGGCATGTGGAAGTTGCAGGAGCGGTCAACGTTTTTTCTTGAACCAGGGTCGAGAGTGTACGCCGGAATGGTGGTCGGTGAAAACTCACGGGAACAAGATATGGTCGTCAATGTCTGCAAAACCAAACATTTGACCAACATGCGGGCTTCCGGGTCGGATGAAGCTGTACGGCTGGAGCCGCCCCACGTGCCCTCACTCGAACAGGCGATCGAATGGATCGCCGACGACGAGTTCGTCGAGGTAACTCCAAAATCAATCCGGCTGCGAAAGCGCTACCTCGACCACAACGAGAGAAACAGGATGTCGCGGAAGAAGGCGGAAGTGGTTGAGGTCTGAAGCTTTGGTTTTGGTGAGAGTTGAATGTTGGTTATTTTTTTGAGAATATTTTTGTCAAGATCCTGCAAGTGAGCTCCTCGCCGAAATTTCCCTTGTTCTATCATCCGAGAGTCCGGGGAAATTGGACTGGTTAGCAGCATTAAGTATGAAAGGGCCAACGATGGAGCGACGAAAATTTCTATCAGTGTTTGGTGGTGCATATGCCGTGCTGAAATCTGATGCACTTGCCTTTACGCGCGATGCTCTCAGTACGGTTGATGGCCGGAGTCCTGAAGATGTGGCAAAAGATGAGGACTTCTGGTGGCAAGTGCGTCATGCGTTTACGATCGACCGCAATTCCATCAACTTGAACAACGGGAGTGTCAGCCCCGCCCCGCGAGTCGTCTCTGAAGCCATGAACCATCATTTCGAAATCCAGAACATGAGCCCATCACTTTACGTGGATGAAATGCTGGGTCCGCAATTAGAGCTCGTTCGGCGACGGCTTGCCGCGGCCTTCGGTTGTGATTCGGAAGAATTGGCCATCACCCGCAATACCACGGAGGCGTTGGAAAATGTTCAATTCGGGATCAGCCTTAAACATGGCGATGAAGTGCTGACGACCACACAGGACTATCCCAGCATGATCACTGCCTGGAAGCAGCGTGAGCGTAGGGATGGTATCCTGCTTAAGATGGTTTCCTTCCCTGTTCCGCCGCCGAGCATGGACTATCTTGTCCAAAGCCTAGAAAAGGCAATCACGCCGCGAACGAAGATTATCCATATATGTCATGTCACCTATACCACCGGTCAAATTTTTCCCGTGAAGCGGATCTGTCAAATGGCACGACAGAAGGGTATCGAGACGATCGTTGATGGCGGACATTCCTTCGCTCAATTTCCCTTCAAACTCGACGACCTTGATTGCGATTATTATGGTACGAGTTTGCACAAATGGCTGACTGCCCCTGTCGGCACCGGCTTCCTGTATGTCCGGAAAGAAAAGATACCGGCGATATGGTCGCTTTTTGCTTCGCCGCACGAATCAGCGGACAACATTCGGAAATTTGAGTCCATCGGCACATTTCCGCTGCCGATTCGCACACCGATATCGGAAGCCCTGGCTTTTCACGAAAGCATCGGTCTTGAACGGAAAGCTGCACGGTTTCGTTACTTGCGGGAGCGTTGGTCGCGTCGAGTTGAAAAGCTGCCCGGCGTTAAAATCCTCACTCCGTACGACCGTGAACAGGCTTGTGCGATCGGCTCGATGAGTATTGACGGAATTGAAGCGGGGAAGTTGACCGATCATCTCCTCAAAAAATACCTCATCCATGTTAGGCCCCGGTTTGTCGCCAATGAATTCTCCTGCATCCGGGTTACGCCGAATGTGTACACGACACTTGAAGAAATCGACACTTTCGCGAAATCGATAGAAACGATAGTCCACAAAGGAATCGGGTAGATATCGACGAGGCAAAACGCAAAGCGTCATCCTTACGAGTTTCTGTCCATGTCCTTTTTTTCCTAGACTTGATCTTTGTCAGAGTCGACCCGTGAGGCCACAGAGAGAGTGACCGTAAATGGTTGAGTTTTTCGTGTCTCCATTAAGGCAAATTAACTGGACTTTCGCTATGCGGTTTGGTAAGCTTCTCGCGGCAAAAACGACTGTAGCATTTCAAATCACTATTCAAAACCAAATCCACTTAAGGAGTGTTCAAATGAAGAAACTCATGGTGCTTGCGATGGCTCTCACCGTTGCCTTTGGGCAGGTGATCTTCGCACAGGAGAAGCCGGCTGAGAAGATGGAGAAGAAAGCCGAGCAGATGGAAAAGAAGGACGAGAAGAAGGTTGCCAAGAAGAAGAAAGCCGCAAAGAAATCCGCGAAAAAGACGAAGAAAGCAGAGAAGAAAGAAGAAAAGAAGGAAGAGCCGAAGCAGTAAGTTTTCCACTCTTCGGTCTTTTAGAAAAGCGGCTTTGAGAAATCGAGGCCGCTTTTCCTTTTTTTGCTTACATTGTTTGCCTCACGCATGAATATCCTCCATGTTCTGTCGCAATTTGAGGTTACGGGCGCCGAAGTGTATGCCGTCACACTCGCCAAAGCTCAACTCCACCGCGGCCACCAGCCCGTCATCGTCTCCGACACACTCTCCACGCCGGCTGAAGTTCCTTATATCCAACTCCCGGTGGGCCGCCGGTCATATTCTCAGCGGCTGAAAAACATCTCGGAATTATCAAGACTCATTGACAGGAACAGCATCGATGTGGTCCATGCCCACTCGCGGGCTGCGAGCTGGGTTTCCTATTTCGCAACACGCATTGCGGGAATACCGCTTATTTCAACGGTCCACGGCAGGCAGCATTTGCATTTCAGCAGCACATCTTTCAGCGTGTACGGCCGGCACATTATCGCAGTGTCTGAAAGCCTGAAAGAACATTTGGTCCGCCAACTGGGTTTACAGTCAAGCGATATTGTCGTCATCCCAAACGGATTGGAAATTGAACGATGGACACATCATCGCGGGTCGGCGAGCAAGAGACACGTGTTCGGAGTCGAACAGAACGTTAAGGTCATCCTGTTTGTGGGCAGACTCTCAGGGCCCAAGGGGGATATCGTTCGGTTTATTGTTTCGGAAGTTGTTCCCCGGCTCGAACATAAAATGAACTTCGTTTTCTGCGTGGTCGGAGGACTTCATGTTCCTGACGACATTCCGGGATTGTTTGAAGAGACGAACAGGGTGTTCGGCCGACAAGTCGTCATTCTGAAGGATTTCCAGAGCGACATCCTGCCCTATTTGTGGGCTGCAGACCTTGTTGTTGCCTCGGGCCGCGTTGTCATGGAATCTCTCCTTGCTGGCCGTCCCACCATGGCCTTCGGTGAAACAAATTATCATGGACGTGTCACTGAGAGCATCTTTGAAGAGGCGCTGAAAACGAACTTTGGAGATACCGGAGTCCTCGAAAAACCGGATGCCGGGACTGTCGCCGCGGACCTCCAGGCTTCGATCAAAAAGAGAAAAGGGCTCAGCTTGTCCATCCGAAATCAGTTGAAGGAGCGCTTTGACGTTCGCACCGTGGAACCGCGGATTTATCAAGTCTATGAAAAAGCGTGTGCAAAAATCCTCGTACCTCCGCATATCCCCGTGCTGATGTACCACCGTGTGGTTGAAAAACCTCCGACCGGATCCAAACATGGAATCTGGGTCACCGCAAATCAGTTCCGCGACCAGCTGGTCTCCCTACGTGTACGCGGATACACACCGATCACGTTTGCTCATTACAGGAATTGCATAATGGACAACTCCTCCTTACCGGATCGTCCTGTGTTCCTTACGTTCGATGACGGTTATGAGGACAACTACACCGTTGCTTTTCCAATCCTGCACGATGTTGAATTCCCCGCCGTGATTTTCCTTGTAACGGATTCCAAGCGACGAACCAATTTTTGGGACGCAGACCAGCCCCAGGTGCCCTTGATGTCTCCCGGGCAAATTCGGGAGATGACAAAATATGGAGTCGAATTCGGCTCACACACGGTTTCCCACCGAGGGCTTCCTGAAATCAGTTCGTCTGCCTGCGCAAAAGAACTCAACGACTCAAAGTCCTTCCTTGAAGATATTCTCGGGTCGGAGGTTTTTTCATTCGCATATCCTTACGGTGCGCTCAACCCGCAAACAAAAGAGATGGTCGGAGAAGCAGGATACGTCTATGCTTCGGCGACAGACACCGGGCCGATGCGGTTCAACGAAGATCTCCTGGAAATCCGAAGAACCCAGGTTTTTCCGTGGACGAGCTCGCTTGGCTTCTGGAAGAAAACACAGCCCTGGTATACCAGATACAAGAACCTAACACGATAGCATCCGGTTTGCCGACAATTCCGTATTTCATGGGCAAGGATGGGAACTTAAACCAGTCCGATGAGTGTTATTAGATTCGAATTTCTCGCCAATCGAGGTTTTCATAGTCTAGCGGGTTCACCATACTCTCACCAATTCAGAGGAGATTCACAATGAAGAAACAAATCCTGTTTTGTCTCAGCCTTTTGCTGGCTCTCGCCGTCACGGCACAGGCCCAGAAGAAAACTGAGAAGGAGATAACCGTCAAGGGCGAGGTCGTGGATATGGCCTGCTACATGATGGGCGGCGCCAAAGGAGACGACCATAAATCCTGCGCAGAAGCTTGCGCAAAAGCGGGCGGCTCTCTCGGCATTCTTACTGCGGACGGAAAACTCTATGTCTCCTTGCTCCCCGACGACCATAAAAAGGGACCGAACGCTGTACTTATGGATCATATCTCGCACACCGTCGAGGCGATCGGTTTTGTCCGGTCCAGCGGCGGGGTTCAGGGCATCATGATTAAAAGCGTAAAAATGGCGATGTAATGTCCGCTTTCAAATAAGAAAGGCGACTCTCACAGAGTCGCCTTTTTTGTTTCAAGCCTGGCTGCTTGTCTTCTGCGGCTGTTTCTTCTTTCCTTTTTTTCTCTTTCGATATTTGCCGTATGTCCCCCTCCAGATTTTCCCCCGCTTCGACCTTCTGTTCCCTTTTCCCATAAGGTGTTCTCCTTTTAGTGATTTTTGCCCCGATTAGTTCAAAACAATCCTTGAGTATCCGAGCCCGTCGGGCTCCTTACCTGTTTTTATTCGATCCACAATTTTCCACTCTTTGAGGTCTATAACGGTCACGAGGTCGGCATTGCTGTTGGCAATGTATGCATGGCTCCCCGTCGGCAGCACGAGGATTCCGATCGGCGTGGGACTGCTCCCGAATTGATTTCCGAAGAGCCGCTTGTCGACATCGTTGACAACGCTGAGTTCCATTTTGAGACGGCGAATTTCCTTTCGCGTGGACACCTCAAATAACGCTACCTCTCCCGAGCGGGCATTTGACACAAGTGCATACGTGCCGTCCGGTGTAAATTTCGTTCGAATGGGGAAATCTTTTGACACGAGCGTCTCCGAAACGCTGAGGTTCTGGCTCTGGATGACGGTGACGCTATTCGCGGCCCGGTTCGTGACCCAGACTTCTTTTCCATCCGGTGAGATGTCGATCCCTTCGGCTCCGTCTCCGGTTTTTACGCTTGTCACCCTGGATCCAGATTTGAGGTCAATCGCCGTCACAGAGCCCGATCCGATGTTCGCAACAAATGCCCTGTTATTATCGGGCGTCAGGGCAACCATGTGAGAGACTTCCTGGTCAGTGGGAATAGCCTGCTCAACCCTTCCTGATTCAATATTGACGACCAGGAGCATCTTGCTTCTCTCAACCGTGACGGCCACTCGTTTGCCGTCGGAGAAGAATACCACCCCGTGCGGCGAAGAATACTCGCCAAGGTTGATTTCCTTCACCGTCTTTTTTGCAGGGATGTCAATAACGGTCAAAGAGTGACCTGGTTTCTCGCGGACGCCGTAGTTCGATACGACCGCAAGTTTTCCGTCGTGTGAGACAGATACTTCATGGGGCCCGACTCCGGTGGGGATGGTTACACGAGTGACTTTGGTGCTGCAATCGATAAGACTTGCCGTGTTATCCGTTTTGTTCAGGACTACGAGAGTTCCTGTCTGTGCAAACAGGCTTGTTTGGAGGAACACTGCGGCGAGGAGCTTCACGAGCAGGCTTTCAATTGATTTCGCTGCGAACTTCATTTATTTGCTCAGGGTTTCCGATGACAATCAGTATATCTCCTGATTGAATGGTGGTCTTGGGTCGCGGGTTAAACTCGTGCGCCCCGTTGCGCTTGATGGACAGTAAGACAATGCCCGATGAATGCAGTGGGTCACACTCCTCCAGTGATTTCCCGATCTGTTTTGATTCTGCGCTAATCCTGACCTCGTCGACGCGGAGAGCTGTGTTGTCTCTCAACATCGCATCGAGGAAATTCGTCGTCTCCGGCCGGATGAGCTCCGACGCCATGCGCAAGCCGCCGATATAGTTGGAAGAAATTGCAGAGTTCGCCCCGCTGCGGACGAATTTGTCGCGTGCGCTGACGTCTTCGATCTTGGAGATGATGCGGATTTTCGGGTTCATCCCGCGAGCAGTGATGACGACAAACAGGTTATCCCGGTCTTGTGGAAGTGTGGCCACAATCCCCTCTGCACGGTCGATCCCGGCAGACGTAAGAATCTCGTCTTCTGTCGCGTCTCCTTCGATCACGAGAATTTTCCGGTCTGAAAATCGCTTGATTTTTTCAGGGTCGGATTCAATCACGACGCATTTCCTTTTTGTCCGAACCAGTTCTTCGAGCACATGCGCGCCGGTTTTTCCCGCCCCGCAGAGAATATAGTGCCCTTCGAGCTTGCCTATCATCTGATTCATTCTTCTCCTCCTTAAGAAGCCTGTCATTTCTCCTTCCACGACAAACACCGTGATCTCTGTAATCGCCGTGAGAATAACTCCCATGCCGCCCAGGATCAATGTAATCGTAAACACTCTTCCTGGAACGCTGAGGGGGTGCGTTTCGCCATAGCCTACCGTTGCCAGCGTTATCACTGTCATGTAGAGAGAGTCAAAAAAAGACCATCCTTCGATAAAGTGGTAACCCAGCACTCCCGCCACGAGAATAAGGAGCAACAGCGCAACAAGCTGCAGCGCTCGCCGGACTGGTTCCGATTCCGACTCGTACCATCTCAACGGGTTCGACGCCATCGACTATTCTTTCCCTCGCTCAAACCGTTTCCACTCCTCTGCATATTTCATGAGTTTCTTGTCGGCAAGGGAGAACACAGTGCCTGTTTCAAACGACCCGTTCCTTTCGTTCCCCGCCTTGCATCCCATAAGTATTTCGACCCCCTCGTCGATTCTTGAAACGGCCCAAATGTGGAATTGTCGTTTCTTTACGGCAGCGACCACATCTTCCCGCAACATGAGATCGGCCACATTCTGGATCGGGATCATGACTCCCTGCGTTCCCGTCAACCCATTCGCCTTGCACACATCAAAGAACCCTTCCACCTTCAGGTTGACCCCGCCAATGGGTTGAATCTCTCCTTTTTGGTTTACCGACCCTGTTACGGCGACATCCTGGCGAACGGGTAGCTCCGCAAGGCTCGAAAGAATCGCATAGATTTCTGTCGAGGACGCGCTATCCCCGTCAACGCCTCCGTAAGATTGTTCAAACGTGATGCTGGCATCCACGACCATCGGTTTTTCCTGTGCAAACTTGCTGCGCAAGTAGCCAGAGATGATGGCGACGCCTTTGTTGTGCGTCGGGCCGCTCAGTTCTGCTTCCCGCTCGACATTGATCACGCCCAACCTCCCCAGAGACGTCTTTGCTGTAATCCTCGACGGTCTTCCAAAAGCATGTTCGCCCACATCGTAGACGGAAAGTCCGTTCACTTGTCCGACCACCGAGCCCTTCGTGTCGACCATGATCGTACCGGTCGTGATCATCTCGTGAATCTTGTCTTCCACGAGATTGACCCGGTAGATACGCTCGTCGAGCGCTTTCCTCACATCGTTCGCCGTGACATGCGACGCACCGTTTTTCGACGCCCAATAACTTGCTTCCCGTACGACATCCGCAATAACATTGAAGCGTGTGGAGAGCTTTTGCTGCCGGCCGGAAAGCCGCACGCCGAATTCTACCACGTGAGCGACCGCCGTCGTATCAAACTGTATGAGTTTTTCGTCTTCGCAGATCATTCGAATAAAGCCGGCGTATTTGGAAACAGCCTGAGCGTTGTTGTCCATTTCAAAATCGAAATCCGCCCTGATCTTGAAAATCTTTTTGAAGTCCTCATCGCGGTAGTACAGGAGGTGGTACAGCTCCGTCTCCCCGATGATGATCACTTTCACGTTTAAGTCGATCGGCTCAGGTTTCATCCCCGACACGGAAAGGCCAAACATGGGTTCGTAAGAATGGAATTCCAGTTTGCTGGTTCGCAGCGTCCGCT
>CAYIBG010000029.1:0-15707 GCA_964361365.1 uncultured Ignavibacteriaceae bacterium
GAGACCGTGTTGCCTCCGGGAGTATTCATCACAATGATCCCACGCCTCGTCGCAGCCTCCACATCGATATTATCGACTCCCGCACCAGCCCGGCCGATAATCTTGAGATTCCTGCCTGCGCTGATCAATTCCGAGTTGACATCAGTGCTGCTGCGCACGATCAGCACGTCATAATCCCCCACCAATCGAAGTAATTCCGAGAACGGCCTCCCCGGTTTCACATCCACTTGAAATCCTTCGGAAGTGAGCAAGTCAACACAGACCTGCTCGATCGGATCGCTGACAAGAACTTTCATAGTTTGTTTTCTAATGAGTAAACGTCTGGAGGGCAGCCCGAACACCCGAACCAAGTTCAAACGTGTACCCGCATTCACGCAAAGTCATTTCAAGGGCAGAGATCATGGTCGTCATGTCGAGTTCGTCGTAGTATCCAAGGTGAGAAATCCTAAAAATCTTCCCTTTCAGGTGCCCCTGGCCTCCCGCAATGGTTATCCCATACGTGTTTTTGAGGACTTTGTTGAATTGTTTGGAATCAACCGATTCGGGGATAAACACGGCTGTGAGAGCGTTTGACGGGCATTTCCCAAGTATTTTCAGCCCAAGGGCCTGCACACCCGACCGGATCCCCCGGGCCAGACGTTCATGTCTCGCCCAAACATTTTCGATACCCTCCTGCCTGACCATTTCAAGCGCGCTGTCAACTCCGATAACAAGGGACACTGCGGGGGTCCATGGTGTGTCATTTTCTGCAAAGGCTTTTCGGGCTTTCTGAAGGTCGAAATAATACTTCGGCAATGTTGAACGGCCGGCTACGTTCCATGCCTTTTCGCTCAAAGCGAGGAAAGCGAGTCCTGGAGGAATCATCAGGCCTTTTTGAGACCCCGTCACAACGCCATCGATTTGCCATTCATACATCCGCATTTCCATCGCACCAACCGCAGTGATTCCGTCCACAATGACGACAGCATCAGAATTCTGATGAACAGCGGCCGCGATCGACTTGATATCTGTGGCCGCCCCAGTGGATGTCTCGCTGTGTGTAAGATAGACTGCCTTTGCAGAGGGATGGCTCTTCAGTCCAGCTTGAATCTGGTCCGGGGTAACACTGTCGCCCCATGGAACCTGTATTTCCACCGCTTGTACGCCATACGCACGGAGGATCTCGCCCCACCGTTCGCCAAATTTTCCTCCGTTGACAAAGATGGCCGTCTCGCCGGGCGAGTGAAGGTTACATACCGCGGCATCCATGGCACCCGTTCCTGACGACGTCAACGTCAGCACCTCGTGCGAAGTCTGAAACAGGTACTGGAGGTTTTTGTTGACGCGGGTGAGGATTTCCAAAAACTCCGGGTGCCGATGATGAATGATGGGCTGAGCCATCCTCAGCATGACAGACTCGGGTACCGGAGTCGGGCCGGGAGTGAAAAGTCGCTTTTTCAACGAGATCCCTTTCAGTGATCGGTGAAAAATAGAATGAATTGACTGGATATGCAAATGAGGCAAAAAAAAGACCTCGAAGGTCTTTCGAGGTCTTGGGAAGAAAGTCGAATCAAGGTCGACTAGACAGCTTCCTTCTTTCTGCGAGGCGTGTGATTCAAGTGTCCCTCGATGAACCTTAGCAACTCGGAGCGTCCGTCGCCCGTGACAATGGAGAAAGGAACGATTCCGGCGCAGCAGCCTCCGTCGGTCAGCTGGGAGTGGAACCGATCCCGGTAGGCTTCCAACTGCTTCGTGAGCTTGCTCGTCGGCAGCTTGTCAGCCTTCGTGAGGACAAGGAGATAAGGGACTTCGTAATACTCGAGCCAGTCCATCATCATGAGGTCGAGCGGCGTGGGTTCCTGCCTGGAGTCAATGAGCTGCATGGCGAGCCCAATCGGCTCTCCGCGTTTGAGAAAATCCTCAATCAGCCTCTTCCAGCCTGCCCGCATCTGCTCCGGAACTTTGGCATAGCCGTAGCCCGGGAGGTCGACGAAATAGAAATTGTTATTAATGATGTAATAGTTGATTTCGCGGGTTTTCCCGGGGATGGAACTGGACCGGGCGAGGTTCTTACGTCCGCACACCTTGTTCAGCAACGAGGACTTCCCCACATTCGACCGTCCAATGAACAATACTTCTCTGAGCTCGTTCTTTGGAAGCTGCCTGAGGTCGGCGACGCCCTGAAGGAATTCAGCTGTTGTAATCTTCAGCATAGCTTTGGTCCTTTGTTGGTGGAACAAAACATTATGGCTTTTTCTCCGTCACTCCCGCCGCCTCACCCTTCCGCTCTTCATTCTTCACTTCCTTTTCCGCTTTTCCTTCTTTCTTCCTTTTCTTCGTGTCCGGCTTGGAAGCTTTCGCAGCCTGCTTCGGCGCCTGCTTCTCCTGACCAGTACTATAGTCGACAAGTTCAATCATGGCCAGCTCAGCCCCGTCGCCGTGGCGACGGCCAAGCTTCACGACGCGCGTGTAGCCGCCGGGCCGGGTTGCAACTTTGGCTGCTATTTCATTGAACAGCGTCGACACCGCACCGCGGTCCCGGAGGAACGCAAAAACTTCCCTTCGTGCATGGACATTCTTCATCGTGGCGCCCGCCTCCTTCGCCACAGCGTTCTTTGCGCGGGTAATCAGTTTCTCGACGAACATCCTTGCTTCCTTGGCTTTTGCCATCGTCGTGCGAATCTTTTTGTGTTGGATCAACGATACGCTGAGAGCAGCCAGGGTTGCGCGCCGATGGCTGTGTGTTCGTTTGAGTTTTCGTCCAGATACTAAATGCCGCATACGATTCTTCCTTCACGCCCTCAGGCGTTTCCGTCTTTCAGGTATTTGTCCACGTCCATGCCGAAACTGAGGCCAAACTCGTCGACGATTTGGGAAAGTTCTGCCAGTGACTTCCGGCCGAAATTGCGAAACTTCAGAAGCTCCGATTCATTTCTCCGGACGAGGTCAGCCATCGTTTTGATACTCGCGGAGCGGAGACAATTGTGCGACCGTACGGAAAGCTCGAGCTCATCCACGGACATCTTGAGAATCTTCCTGACACGCGCCACTTCTCCTTCTTGTTCGCCCTCAACCTTCTCCGCCTCCGGCTCCGTGCCGAAATTGATGAACAGTTGCACATGGTCGCGCAGAATCTTCCCGGCGTGCGTCAGGGCGTCTTGCGGAGAAATCGACCCATCCGTTTCGATCTCCACAACCAGTTTTTCAAAGTCTGTCTGCCCGCCCACACGCGTGGGATCGATGAAGTAACGGACGTTCTTGATCGGCGTGAAAATCGAATCAATAGCAATCATCCCCAGCGGCTGATCCGGGGATTTGTTGTCATCCGCCATCACATAACCCTTCCCGCGACCGAGCCGTATCTCGAGTTCAAAGTCGGCATCTTTGTTGAGCCTGGCCAGGTGCATATCCGGATTGAGAACCTCGATTTCGCTCGAAGCCTTCTGAAAATCCCCTGCGACGAGGTTGCCCGGTCCCTTCACAGGAACCGTCAGCTTCGAGGCTTTCTTGTTAATGGCTTTGAGGCGGACCTGTTTCAGGTTCAGGACGAAATCCGCGACATCTTCCACCATTCCTTTAATCGTGGAGAACTCATGCTGAATTCCGTCAACCCGGATGGCGGTGATGGCTGTCCCGGGCAGCGACGATAACAACACCCGGCGGAATGAGTTGCCGAGTGTTACGCCAAACCCTTTTTCCAGGGGCTGGACGGTAAACCGGGCGAAGTTCGCAGACGTCGAAGTCTCTTCGAGTTCAATTCTTTCCGGTATTTGGAGGATCGTGCTCATATTCTTCTTTCCCTCGAAAACATCGAGGTGGTTAAAAGTTCAAGAATGTTCAGTTGGTTACTTCGAATACAGCTCAACGATGAGCTGCTCGTTCGCATTCAACGGAATGTCCGCCCGTTCGGGAATATTCAGGAACGTCCCCGTCATGCTGGCCTTGTCCAAGCTGAGCCATGGCAGCATGGCCGTGTCTTTCATTCGTTTCATCGATGCGTGGATTGCTTCGAGCTTCCTGCTTTTCTCACGCACTTGCACCATGTCGCCGGAATTCATGAGGTATGACGGAATATCGACGGTCTGGTTATTCACCGTGAAATGTCTGTGCAAGACAAGTTGGCGTGCGGCTTTGCGGGAAGGTGCAAGCCCAAGTCGGTACACGACATTATCCAGTCTCCGCTCGAGCATCTTGATAAGCATGTCGCCCGTTCTACCGGTATGTCTGAGAGCCCGTTCGAAATAATTGCGGAACTGGGCCTCCATAAGACCGTACGTGCGGCGGACTTTTTGTTTCTCACGAAGCTGGAGTCCGTATTCGGAAATCCTCGATCGCCGTGATTGACCATGTTGACCGGGAGGAAAGCCTCTTTTCTCAACCGGGCATTTGTCCGTGTAGCACTTTGTCCCTTTGAGAAATAGCTTTTGGCGCTCTCGTCGGCACAACCTGCAACTTGCGTCTAAGTATCTTGCCATAGATTCCTTGTTTAAATGGACTACACTCTTCGTCTCTTCGGGGGACGACACCCGTTGTGCGGAATCGGGGTAATGTCCCTGATCATGGTGACTTCCAGCCCGGACGTTTGCAGCGAACGAACCGCCGCTTCCCGCCCGCCTCCCGGCCCTTTGATGAACACTTCGACCCTCTTCAGTCCAAGGTCCACCGCCTCTTTCGCCGCCGCCTCGGCCGCAACCTGAGCCGCAAAGGGCGTACTTTTTCGGGAGCCTTTGAAACCGTTTTTCCCTGACGATGACCATGCAATGACGTTGCCATAGGTGTCGGTCAGCGTGACGATGGTATTATTGAACGTCGCCTTCACAAACGCCTTCCCGTTCGCATCGACATGGACTTTTTTCTTCTTTTTTACAACCGGTGCAGCAACTTGCTTAGCCAATGTTGCGTTCCTCCTTCATACTATTTCTTCTCGAGTGCTTTCTTCTTTCCGGCGACCGTTTTTCTCTTGCCCTTGCGCGTCCGGGCATTCGTCCGGGTTCGCTGGCCGCGTGCGGGCAAGCCCTTCCGATGCCGCAACCCGCGATAACTTCCAATGTCCATCAATCGTTTGATGTTCAGCTGGACCTCGCTTCGAAGAGCTCCCTCGACTTTCAGGTCCGACTGAATGACCGAACGGATGCTCGCCACTTCCTCGTCCGTTAAGTCTGCTATACGCTTGCCGGCATCCACCTTGGCTTTCTTGAGGATCGCGAGAGCGGTGGATCGGCCGATTCCGTAAATGTATGTCAGGCCAATTTCGGCGCGCTTGTTTTTTGGTAAATCAATACCTGCGATACGAGCCACTTGTTCGTTCTCCTTATCCCTGACGCTGCTTGTGTTTCGGGTTCTTGCAGATCACGCGGACGACACCCTTTCGTCTGATAATCTTGCAGTTCTCACACATTTTTTTGACTGACGATCGGACCTTCATCTTTTGAACCTCATTTATATCGATAGGTGATACGACCCTTGCTCAGGTCGTACGGCGACATTTCAACAGTGACACGATCCCCCACGAGTATTTTGATGTAGTGCATTCTCATTTTACCGGAGATGTGGGCCAGAATCTCGTGTCCGTTATCCAGTTTCACGCGAAAACTCGCGTTCGGCAGTGTCTCGGTAATGACTCCATCAACTTTGATCGGACCTTGTTTAGCCATGAACTCTATTGCGTCAGGATTTCAGGGTGGCCGTCGACAATGGCAATCGTATGCTCAAAGTGGGCCGAGGGCTTTCCGTCCTGCGTCACAATGGTCCATCCGTCACTCAACACGTTCACCTTCCAATCTCCTGAATTCACCATGGGCTCAATCGCCAGCGTCATTCCCGTTTTCAATTTGACGCCGGTTCCTGGCTCTCCAAAATTAGGCACAGACGGCTCTTCATGAAGATTCTTTCCCACGCCGTGACCCACCAGGTCTCTTACCACCGAAAAACCGTTCTTCTCGACATGCTCCTGAACTGCATGAGAAATATCATGAACCCTGTTGCCATCGACAGCCTGTTCGATTCCCTTGTACAGCGACTCTTCCGTTATCCGCAGGAGTCTTTTCTTCTCCTCGGAGACCTCGCCGACGGCAAAGGACCACGCTCCGTCTCCGAAGTATCCTTCCTTCTTCACTCCAACATCCACGGACAGAATCTCTCCCTCACGGAGGATTTTCTTGCCCGGGATCCCGTGGACAACCTCAGAATCAACCGATGTGCAGAGGGTCGCCGGGAACAGGTTCTTCTTGTTGCTACCGTAGCCCTTGAAGGCCGGTTCTGCATCGAACGACCGGATATACTCTTCAGCGATCCGGTCAAGTTCAAGCGTGGTGACGCCCGGTTTCACATGCGCACCGACAAGCTTGAGAACTTCAGCAACAATCTTCGAACTCTGCCGAATACGCTCGATTTCGCGTTTCGATTTCAAATGCACCATCGACCATCGCTTAGAACCCGCGACGCCCCTTGAGCTTGCCACTTTTCATGAATCCATCGTAGTGCCGCATCAACAAATGCGATTCGACCTGTTGGAGCGTGTCGAGCGCTACGCCGACGATAATCAGCAAGCTTGTTCCACCGAAGAACGAAGCAAATCCGGGCGTTACTCCCATTTTGATCATGAACGTCGGCAGAATCGCGATCACCGCAAGAAACACCGAACCCGGCAGCGTAATCCTGGTCAGAATATTGTCGACGAATTCGGCTGTGTGCGGACCCGGCCGGATACCCGGGATGAACCCGCCCTGTTTTTTCATGGTGTCGGCGACATCCTTCGGGTTGAAGGCGATGGCCGTGTAGAAATACGTGAAAAAAACAATCATCAATCCGTAGATAATCGAATACGTCCATGATTCATAATTGAAACCGCTCGACAGGCTGGAAATGAAATCGCTGTCGGGAAAAAACGAGAAAACGATCTGCGGTATGAACATGATCGACTGCGCAAAGATGATCGGCATGACTCCCGCCGTGTTTACCCGCATCGGAATATATTGTGTGACTCCGCCATAGACCTTTCTTCCCACCACGCGCTTCGCGTATTGAACGGGAATACGTCTCGTCCCCTGGGTGACCAGAACGACCCCCGCCACAATGAACGCCATGAGGACAAAAATGACGAGTTCGATGATAAGGTTTCGGGCGCCCGATGACACAAGTTGATACTCGTCCAGGAGGGCGGTCGGAAACCTTGCGACGATGCCGATAAAGATGATCATCGAGATTCCGTTGCCGATTCCGCGTTCTGTTATCTGTTCGCCCAGCCACATCATGAAGATGGTCCCTGCCGTAAGAATGATGATGCTGCTCAGTGAAAAGCCGAAACCCTGTATTTCCAAAGGCACGATCGGAAGGCCGCCTTCACCCGTCGTGTGCGTGAGCTTGACCACAACGCCGCTCGCCTGAAGCACGGAGATGAGCACCGTGCCGTAGCGTGTATACTGCGTGATTTTCTTTCTTCCATCCTCGCCTTCTTTTTGGAGTTTCTGGAAGTATGGAATCACCGCTCCGAGCAGCTGGATGACGATCGAGGCGCTGATATACGGCATGATGCCCAGCGCAAACACTGCCGCGTTGCTGAACGCGCCTCCCACGAACAAATCATACAACCCGAAAATGGAACCTTCCGCGCTCTTGCGGATGGTATCGGCCAGCAGCTTCGCATCGACTCCCGGCAAAGTCACGTGCGACCCAATGCGGATGACGATCAGCAGTGCTGCCGTAAAGATCAGGCGCTCGCGAAGTTCCTGAATTTTGAAAATGTTCGTGAAGGTCTCGCCTAACTTGCTCATGACCTACACATTATTGAGAAAGAACAGTCGCTTTTCCACCCGCCGCTTGAATTTTTGCCAGCGCAGATTTGCTGAATGCATGCGCGCTGACTTCTACCTTTGATTTGAGTTCACCATCACCGAGAATCTTCACGGGTTTATTTTTCTTGGAAATCGCACCTGCTTTGTATAACGTTTCCGGCGTAATTCCAGAGCTTTGAATTTTCTTGGTTGAAACGAGCCGCTCGAGAGTCTCAACGTTCAAGACCTGCTGTTCGACTCTGTTGCGAGGCGTGAAGCCGAATTTCGGGATCCGGCGCAACAACGGCATTTGGCCGCCTTCGAACCCTGGTCTGAACTTGGCGCCTGAACGAGAGCGCGCCCCCTTGTGGCCTTTGGTTGCCGTGCCTCCATGGCCCGACCCTTGCCCGCGACCGATCCTCTTGGTTTTTTTTCTGGAGCCTTTTGCAGGCGTAAGATTGCTCAGAATATCCTTACCCATTTACTTCACCTCTTCAACTTTTACAAGATGCCGCACGGCGTTGATCATGCCTCTGATTTGCGGCGTATCATTCTTGATAACCCAGTAATGGGGCCTTCCGAGACCAAGAGCTTTGATGGTACGCTTGGCATTCTCAAGCTGCTCAATGACACTCTTTGTCTGTGTTATTCTTAATTGTTTTGATTCAGCCATACTCAGTCGCCTGTCTGAAACAGTTCATTCATAGTCATGCCGCGACGGTTGGAAACCGTTTTTGCATCTGTGAGACTCAGAAGGGCCTTCATGGTCGCTTTGACCACGTTGTGAGGGTTGGATGAACCCAGTTGTTTAGTCAGGATATCCTTGACTCCGGCAGATTCGAGAACAGCACGCACTCCACCGCCTGCAATGAGCCCCGTGCCTGGTGAGGCAGGTTTCAGAAGAACCTTTCCAGCGCCGAACTTGCCGATGACCTCGTGAGGAATCGTACCCTTCACCACTGTTACCTTCACGACGCTTTTCCTCGCATCATCTCCGCCCTTTGCGATGGCCTCTGCAACTTCGTTTGCCTTTCCAAGGCCGATTCCGACATGCCCGTTTCCGTCGCCCACCACGACGACCGCGTTAAAGCTAAACCTGCGTCCGCCCTTCACCACCTTCGCAACCCGGTTCACGTGCACGAGGCGTTCTTTGAGTTCCAACTCTCCAGCTTTTATTCTCGCCATGTCGTCTTTCTAGATTAAAATTTCAGTCCAGCTTCGCGGGCACCGTCGGCAACAGCTTTCACTCGACCGTGATAGAGATACCCGTTCCGGTCGAAAACGACTTCTTTAATATTCTTTTCCAAAGCTCTTTTCGCCGTCACAGCTCCCACCTTCTTGCAGATTTCCGTATGGGACTTCACGGCTTTCAACTCTTCACGCAGGTCTTTCGACACGGTCGACGAAGACGCGAGCGTCTTTCCACTCACATCATCGATAATCTGCGCATACACATGGTTCATGCTGCGATAAACAGTGAACCGTGGGCGTTCGGAAGTTCCGAAAATCTTCTTGCGGATTCTGGCTTTCTTCTTGAATCGTTTCTCAACTGTGTTTTTTCGAATCATAGCATTTCCCTTCGAAGCTACTTTGTACCAACTGTCGCAGCTGCCTTGCCGGCTTTTCGGCGGATGTACTCGCCCTCGTACTTGATTCCCTTCCCCTTGTAAGGCTCGGGCGGGCGGAATGATCGGATTTTTGCTGCAACCATCCCTACGAGTTGCTTGTCCACTCCGGAAATCGTGATGCTCGTCTGCGTCGGCGCTTCTATTTTGATTCCTTTTGGCGGACCGAACACGATCGGATGACTGTATCCCACCTGAAGCTGGAGTTTTTGGCCTTTTATTTCTGCACGATATCCGACACCGACGATTTCAAGCTTTTTCGAGTAGCCTTCGGTCACACCGATAACCATCGTTTGGATGAGTGCCCTCCACAAGCCGTGCAAAGAGCGATCATCGTTGCTGTCACTCTGCCTGCTGACGAGCACTACGCTGTCTTTCACTTCGACCTTGATGTTGGGATGAACTTCGCCCATCAACTCGCCTTTGGGTCCTTTGACGGTGACTTTCTGGTTCTGCGCGGAGACCGTCACGCCTTTGGTGATTTGAACAGGTTTTTTGCCGATACGGGACACTTCAGAATCTCCTTACCATATGAATGCCAGTACTTCACCGCCGACATTCTGTTTCCTTGCCTGGACGTCGGTCATGATGCCCTTGGAGGTTGATATGATCGCAACCCCCAGTCCTCCGAGCACGCGTGGAAGACTCTCCGCCGGGCGATACTGTCGAATGCCAGGTTTGCTCACACGCCTCATGCCTCTGATAACGGGCCTGCCCTCATGGTATTTCAGGTTGATGCGCAGCAAACCCTGCTTGCCATCATCGAGAACCGTAAAATCCCCGATATACTTTTGATCCTGGAGGATCTGTGCCAGCGCCTTTTTCATGATGGAGGCGGGAATATCCACACGGCGATGCTTTGCCTTTGCAGCGTTGCGGATGCGTGTCAGAAAATCAGAAATCGGATCGGTAATCGGCATAGTTCTTTGTTTGGTTGTTTTACCAGCTTGCCTTGCGTAGTCCCGGAATCTTTCCCTCAAGAGCCATGTTGCGAAGGCAAATCCGGCACAACCCGAATTTCCGATAGAACGCTCTTGGTCGTCCGCAGACGTTGCAGCGATTGTGCGATCGTACCTTGTATTTCGGTTTCCTCTTCGCTTTGACGACCATTGCAAGACGAGCCACGTTGACTCCTTACTTAATTATTCTTCGCTGTTTGAACTACTTCCTGACGTTTGACGAACGGCATCCCGAGCTCCTTGAGCAGTTCGTACGCTTCGAGGTCTGTTCCTGCAGTCGTGACAAACGTAATATCCATGCCGGCAACTCTTGTCACTTTGTCGACGTTGATTTCCGGAAAAATGATTTGCTCTTTGACTCCAATCGTGAAGTTGCCATGACCGTCGAACGACTTGTCCGAAATGCCTCGGAAATCACGTACACGAGGAAGCGCGATACTGATAAACCTGTCCAGAAACTCATACATCTTGGCACGTCGCAGTGTTACCCGGCACCCGATCGGCAATCCTTCTCGCAACTTGAAATTCGAAATCGCTTTTTTCGACTTGGTGACGGCTACTTTCTGTCCCGTGACCAATTCAAGCTCCTTCACAGCCACATCGAGCAACTTCGGATCCTGAGTGGCTTGCCCCACGCCCATGTTGATGGCGATCCTCTCGATTTTGGGCACTTCCATGACACTTGAATAAGAGAACCTTTTCATGAGCGAAGGAACGACATCTTTGCGGTAGCGGTCGTACAGCCGGGCAGGTACTCCTTTTTCTATGACGGTCTCCTGCTTCTTGCCCTTCGCTTCCGCCGCGCCTTTCTCAGGTTTTTTTTCCTGCTTCTTTTCCTGCTTCTTTTCTTGTGTCTTTTCTGGTTGCTTTTCTTTCGCCATGATTCTCTTTTTTCCTACTCTGTGGCTAGAACATTTCGTCGCATTGGCGGCACACTCGCATCGTTTTATTCTTTCCGCTTGTAGCGTCTTTGACGTGAGCATGTCCAACCCGCGTGGGCTGCGCACACTTAGGACACACCACCATCACATTCGAAGCATGGATCGGTGCTTCCTTTTGGACAACGCCTCCCTGGGGGTTCTTTTGGGACGGCCGCGTATGACGCTTCACCATATTGACATTCTCAATAACAAGACGATTCGCTTCCGGAAACACCTTAAGAACTTTTCCCTGTTTGCCGAGCGCATTGCCGGCAACGACGAGAACCTTGTCATTCTTATGTACATGTAAGCTCTGTGCCATACTCAAAGGACTTCCGGTGCAAGTGAGACAATCTTCATAAACCGACGCTCGCGCAGCTCTCGTGCGACTGGACCGAAGATGCGCGTCCCTCTGGGTTCCCCCTCTTGGTTGAGCAGGACAGCAGCGTTTTCATCGAACCGGATAAACGAACCATCTTTCCGGCGAATTTCCTTCTTGGTGCGCACGACAACAGCCCTGGAAACCTCGCCTTTCTTCACAGGCGCCCCCGGGATGGCGCTCTTGATGGCGACAACGATAAGGTCGCCCACGGTCGCATATCGCTTATCGTGGCCACCCAACACACGGATGCATCGGATCTTCTTGGCACCCGAGTTATCCGCTACGACGAGATTTGTTTCTTCCTGGATCATAATTCAATCTTGTGTTTTACTTCGCCTTTTGAAGAACCTCGACCAACCTCCAGCACTTTCTTTTGCTCAGAGGTCGTGTCTCCATGATTCTTACGAGATCGCCAATTCCGGCTTCTTGTTTTTCGTCATGCGCCATCAGCGTCGATGTGCGGCGGAAATACTTCTTGTAGATTGGATGCGCCACTCTGCTTTCGATCGCCACAACGATACTCTTTTTCATCTTGTTGCTGACGACCTTCCCGGTTCGCACTTTACGCTGGGTGCGCTTTTCGGGGGTTGTCTGGGTCTCTGCGGCCATTCTATGCCTTTTGCTCCGTGACGGGTTGCGCGGGTGCGGTCGTTTGAACAGATTTGCCCAAACTCCGCTCACGCAAGATAGTTTGCATGCGCGCGATATCCTTCTTGATATGGTCCATTTTCATGGGGTTCTCCAGCTGGCCGATCACTTTTTGAAACTTCAGGTTCGAGAGGTTTTCCCGCTCTTCCTGAATTCTCTTCTGCAATTCAGCGTCTGAGAGAGCCCGAACTTCAAATGCTTTCATATACCATCCTTGTCCTTATGCAGCCTCGTAGTCCACGCGCCAAACCATCTTCGTTTTGATGGGAAGCTTGTGAGAGGCCAGCCTCAATGCTTCAGCGGCAGTTGCTCTGTTGACCCCGCCAAGTTCGAAAAGGATTCTTCCGGGTTTCACCACGGCAATCCAGAACTCTGGTATGCCTTTTCCGCTTCCCATACGAGTCTCCGCCGGCTTCTTGGTCACAGGTTTATCGGGAAAAATTCGGATCCACACTTTGCCTTCGCGCTTCATCATCCGGGTCAATGTCACGCGGGAAGCCTCGATCTGTCTCTGCGTAATCCACCCCGGCTCCATCGCTTTCAATCCGAAATCGCCAAAGGCTATGGAAGCGCCACGGGTTGCCTTTCCGCGCATACGACCGCGTTGTGCTTTTCTGAACTTAACCCGCTTTGGCATCAACATGACAACATGTCTCCTCGACTATTTTACAGCTGGGCCGATAATCTCGCCCTTGCAAATCCATATTTTCACGCCGATCGTCCCGTAAATCGTAAACGCCGTTGCGGAGGCATAATCGATATCAGCGCGAATCGTCTGTAGGGGAATCCGTCCCTCTTTATATTGTTCCGTGCGTGCAATTTCCGACCCTCCAAGCCGCCCGCCCGTGCGAACCTTGATCCCCTCAGCTCCCATCCGCATGGCGGCCGTGATGGCCTGCTTCATTGCCCGACGGAAAGAGATTCTGCCCACAAGCTGTGATGCGATGGAATCGGCGACAAGATACGCGTCCAATTCCGGACGTTTAATTTCGTGAATGAGAATCTTGACTTCCTTACTTGTGACCTTCTTCAGTTCTTCTTCGAGCTGCGCGATTTCTTTTCCGCTCTTCCCAATCACGATGCCGGGGCGGGACGTGTGAATGGTGACGACAGCGCGTTTGGCCGTTCGGTCAATCTGGATCCTTGAAATGCCTGCTTTTTTCAGCCTGTTCCGAACATAATTGCGAACCACAATGTCTTCCTGCAGCTTTCCTGAAAAACTCTTGTCATCGTACCAGTTCGCATCCCACGCTCGAACAACGCCGAGACGAAAACCATTGGGATTAACTTTTTGACCCAAGTATTCCTCCTATGAAACCGTTTTGGACTTCTTCGATGATGGTTTTTGCGACAACTTCTGCTTCGATTCCTGAGCTGCCGTGTCCTTTGCTTTCGCTTCCTTCTTCGGAACCTCTTTGACACCCTTTGCTGCAACTTCCTTTTGCGGCCCGGGCACCACAAGCGCTTGACGCTGGGCCACCACGATCGTAATGTGGTTCGAGCGTTTTCGGATGCGAAACGCGCGACCCATCGGAGCCGGTGAAATCCGCTTCATCGTCGGTCCGCCATCTACAAACGCGACGCGCACAAACAACGTGGCGGTATCGACGCGTCCTGCCTCGTCTTTGTTCTGCAAATTCGAAATGGCGGATCGAAGCACTTTTTCAGCCGTCTTGGCAGCATGCTTTGTCGAGAAATGCAAAATGCTCAGCGCTTCTTCCACCGCCCGGCCTCGAATCAAATCGATGACCAGCCGCATTTTCCTCGGCGAAGTACTGACAAATCTGTTGATCGCTTTCGATTCCATACTATGCGGGCGCAGTTGTCTCTTCTTTTCTAATTCCAGGATGTGTCCGGAAAACACGCGTCGGGGCAAATTCCCCCAACTTGTGGCCTACCATGGCTTCATGGATGTAAACCGGTATGAACTTGTTGCCGTTGTGCACAGCGAAGGTGTGACCGACGAACTCCGGGATGATGGTGGAAGTTCGCGACCACGTTTTGATGACACGCTTCTGGTTCGACTTGTTCAAAACCTCTACCTTCTTCTGAAGCTTGGCGTCAACATGAGGACCCTTTTTAATAGATCTGCTCATACGTTACTTTCGTCTTTTCACGATGTATTTGTTTGATTGTTTCTTGCGCTTGCGCGTCTTGAGTCCTTTTGCATACTTACCCCACGGCGATTCCGGATGTTGCCAGCCGCCGCCGCTCTTCGAGCGTCCTTCACCGCCACCCATCGGGTGGTCAACAGGGTTCATTGCCATTCCGCGAGTTTGCGGCCGGATGCCAAGCCACCTCGACCTGCCGGCCTTCCCCAAGCTGATGTTCTCATGGTCAGGGTTTCCCACGACACCGACCGTCGCGTAACACTGGAGTGGGAGCTTCCGCACTTCCCCCGAAGGCAGTTTGAGAGTTGCAAAGTCGCCTTCCTTCGCCATAAGCTGCAGGGAATTCCCGGCGCTACGCCCGAGCTGGCCGCCTTTACCCGGGATCATCTCAACATTGTGGACGAAAGTACCCACCGGGACATTATTGAGGGGCATCGCATTCCCGGTTTGAATTTCAGCGTCCGGGCCGGCTTGGATCGTTTGGCCGACGTTGATTCCATCCGGGGCAAGAACGTATCGTTTATCGCCGTCAGGATATTCCACGAGAGCGATTCGGGCCGACCTGTTCGGATCGTATTCAATCGAGGCGATCTTTCCCGGCGCTCTTTTGTCCCGCTTGAAATCGATAATCCGGTAATTTCTCTTATGTCCGCCGCCTCTATGCCGGGACGTTATACGTCCCATGTTATTCCGGCCGCCCGAGCTTTTCAGAGGTTCGAGAAGATTCTTCTCGGGCTTCTTCTTTGTAATTTCCTCAAATGTGGAAATCGAGTAGAAGCGCGTCGCCGGAGTTCTGGGTTTTAGTTTGCGAATTGCCATTCGTTTTCCTTAAACATTCCCAAAAAAGTCGATCTTGTCGCCCTCTTTGAGAGTCACAATTGCTTTCTTCCACGTGTTGGTTCGGCCTTCGAAACGACCTCCCCTTGTCAGGTGCGACTTGCGTTTGCCTTTTACCCGAAGCGTGCGTACGCTCGTCACTTTCACTTTGAATTTCTTCTCCACGGCTTTGCCGACTTCAATCTTGTTCGCCGTGAGAGGAACCTCAAAGGCATACTGGCGGTGATCCTGCATGCCGGTAATCTTCTCTGTGATAATAGGTCGAATCAAGAGCCCTGTCATAGGATCAGCCCCCGTGCTTCAGCGATGCTTGCAAAACATCCACGGCGCTTTTTTGAATCAGCAGAACCTGGTTCTTCAAAATTTCGAATGTCGATGCCTTGTCTGCCTCCCGGACTTCCAGCCTGGCGATGTTACGCCCGGATTTGAACAACGTCCGATCCGTCTTACCCGTTAAGAGCAGAGTTTTCTTTT
>CAYIBG010000030.1:0-15575 GCA_964361365.1 uncultured Ignavibacteriaceae bacterium
ACACAGGCGAGCGCGATCACGTTTACGTCAACACCGGGACAGGCTTATACCGACGGGATGCGATTTGTGCAGTACTACTTCGGGTTGCCGATTGCCATGGTGATTCTCTGCGTAACGGCGGTTCCGATATTTCACAAGCTCGGTGTCTTCACGGCTTACGAGTATCTCGAACACAGGTTCGATGTGAAGACGCGAACGCTCACGAGCGCCATTTTCCTGGTTTCCCGCGGACTCGGTGCAGGCATGACCATTTATGCACCTTCCGTTATTCTTTCCGTCATGCTGGGGTGGGATATCCGGCTCACATCGACGCTCATTGGCGGAATCGTCATTATATACACGACGTCCGGCGGCGTGAAGGCGGTGAACTGGACAGACTTTCAACAGCTTTTGATCATCATGTTTGGGATGTGTGTGGCCTTTGTGATGACCATCGCCCTGCTCCCCAAGGGGATCGGGTTCGTTGATGCGCTCCATGTGGCTGGGGGAATGGGAAAACTCAACCTTGTCGATTTTTCGTTCGATTTAAGCAACAAGTACAACTTCTGGTCCGGGATCATCGGTGGATTGTTTGTGGCGTTGGCGTATTTCGGCACAGACCAATCGCAGGTGCAACGATATTTGACAGGTCAATCGATTACGCAAAGCCGCCTAGGGTTGATCTTCAACGGCATGGCCAAGGTGCCCATGCAGTTCTTCATCCTGTTGCTCGGGGCAATGGTTTTTGTGTTCTATCAATTCGAACAGCCCCCGCTGTTTTTCAACCCCGTTGAATCTGCCAATGTGAAGGAAAGCAGCGCGGGAAAGGTCTACAGCCTGCTTGAACAGCAACATGCAGTGGTATTTCGGGAAAAAGAACTCAGGCTGCGCACCTACCTGGAGGCAAGGAAGTCGGGGAGTCCCGGGCAGGTTGAACAGGCGCAGGCTTCCCTCGTTGAATCGCAATCGCGAGTGGATCAGGTTCATGCGGAAGCGGCACGGATCGTGCGGGAAACACGTGGCTCGGCTGCAGGCAACGACACGAATTACATTTTTCTTTCGTTTGTGATGAAATACCTGCCGGCGGGTCTGGTGGGTCTGGTGCTGGCGTGCATATTCGCAGCCACGATGTCTTCTTCATCGAGTGAACTTAGTGCGTTGGCGACCTGTTCGATCGTGGATGTGTACAAACGACACGTCAAAACCGACGGCGATGAAACGCACTATCTGAAAATCTCACGAATCATGATGGCAGGCTGGGGTGTGTACGGAATTGTGTTTGCGCAGTTTGCAGGCGGGCTCGGGTCGCTCGTCGAAGCCGTGAACATCATGGGTTCTCTCTTCTACGGAACGATGCTCGGCATTTTCCTGCTGGCTTTCTATTTCAAGCGGATGGGGGGAACGGCAACGTTCTGGGGAGGCGTCGTGAGCCAGGTGACCGTGCTCGGTCTGTTTGCTTTGGAATACATCCTCAAGATGTTCTCGCTCTCATGGCTTTGGTATCCGGTGGTGGGCTGCGGTGTGGTGTTCGCTGTGGCGTTGCTCGTCGACGGGATTTCAAACCTGAGAGCGGGTCGGTCGATCCCCGCCTGAAGATTTCGAGAGTTTGATTCGAGAATTGGCGTCTGGTTCTCCCATCAGGTACCAATCCAGCTGTGCGGTATCAGGTACACGAGAAGTAACCCAACCGCCGCAACAAGTACCCACCTGCCGGGAGACTTCGACCCCTTCAAGAAAAACAAAGCCACCAGCCATAACAACATGGCGAGAGCGGTTTTATTATCTGTGAGGTCCGTGCCGACGGGCCAGCCTGTCCACCACATCTGGAATGCAAACCATGTCATCAAAGGGCCGAACACAAAACCTCCGCCAAAGAGTGTGATGATTGTCCAGCGAACGAGGGAGAAGTAATTCGGTCGGACATTCAAAAACTCGAGGCCGGCTCGAGTTGAGAAGAGCATTGCGGCGAACATGAGCACGACGTGAGGAACGAGTACATAGAGAGGGACTTCGCCGCGAAACCGGAGGACGACTGAGGCGGCCGGGAGCATCGTGATTTCTCCCGTATTCGTTGCAAGGTGAATCTGGTATTGAACTCTCTCCGCATGAGGTTGCAGCGGGAGGGAGGTTTTCAAAATACCGTTTTCGAACTTCATCGCCGATTCCTGCAACGAGTCTGCCGTTTTGTGCCGCTTCCACAACACCGTCCCGGATACCGAAGCGTCATCGGTCCGAAGTTCGACAGTCGCGTCCGTTTCTCCCGCATGGCTTTTCGCCAGCCTGTAATCGAATTTCTTGCCGGCAAACTGAACTTTGCCGCTCACAGGGTACGTCGGTCCGGTAACGCGCTGATACACTGCGGCGATGACCGTTATGATTGTAGAGGTTACCCAGAGAAGAGTTGACCGATTCATATGATGTCATGGAATGTTGAACATGAAAAAAAAGGGGCAGATTGTGCATCTGCCCCTGACGAATCTACTATCTCGAGAAGTTTCTAGTTCGTTCCCGGTTTCCCAGCCTTCCATTCGTTTACCAGTTTCTCAAATGCGGTAAACGCGGTTCTCGTGAACCCCATGATTGTTTTCGGATCTGCCGCTTTATACATCTTTAAGCATTCTTCGCCAACAGCCACTGCCTCCTTAGTTTTGCCGCCGATCGCGAGTAACTCAGCCTTCGTGCGAAGATTGTTGAAATTCTTGTTCATCGCAATCGACCTGTCGGCCCAATCCAACGCCTCGGTCGTATACATCTTGTGGTCGATCGCTGAGCGGGCTGCGGCATTGAGGATTCCCCACGTTCCCACCGATGTTTGAAGCTTTCCGACCGTGTTGAATTCTATTTTGAACGGAATTCGCATTTTTTCCCACGCGAGAACAAGAGTCGCAGAGGCTGGCGTCAGGTCTGTGAAACTGAACGACATCCATTCCTCGTGCGGCCCGGATTGAGGAGTGACAGTGAATCGAACCGTATCGTACTGGGCCTGATAGATGGTTCCCCAATTCCTGACTTCCGAATTGAAAATGCATGTCCAGTCCTTCTCATGCGGAATCGCTACAAACCGGTAAGTTCCCGGCGCCATTTTTTTTCCTGCGATGGTGACTTCGTCGCTAAAAGTAAATAGAGTCGGCTCGTTCGCTCCAGCCCGCCATACAGTGTCATGCGGTTGTAGTGCTGCTGAGCTTGCCGGTCCCCACATCACACGGCCCTTGACGCCGGGGCGGTGATAGTAGATCGTAACTTCACTGAGGCCGATGACCTGGGTAATTTTTTGACCCTGGCTAATGCGGGGTGTCCGCAGGACAGGGAAATTGGGAGATTGTGCCGGCTGAGCGGTGAGCTCGCCGGAAACAACCGACAGCATCGCGGTGAAAATCGAAACTGTCATGAAACGGTTTCTGTTCATGAGATCTCCTCTTTGAATGATTGAAGAAAGATTGAATGACTGAAGAAAGGCTGGTGAAGCCCTCTTATCTTGCCCTTGCCGGCTGCAGAGGAGCGTTATTGAAAGCGATCTCCCGGTCAAAGAGCCAGCTGAATTTTTCAACACCGGAGAACTTGAACCGCTCCGCGAGGTTCATATAGCGTTGAGACAACCCGCACAGATAGTCCTGCGCTTTTGCGGAAACGTCTGAAAGACCGCTCAACGTTGCCACCTTCCATTCCTTCACGAGCGCGTCGATGATTTCCGCGTAATCTTTCGCCGTGTAAATGCCGAGCGCTTGCGCGACGGCCGAGAATTTTGTAAACAAGTTTTTGTCTTTTCCGTCGTGCATCAAGTGGGCGGGCATCACGATTTTCGATTTCATCATTTTTGAGAACGCAAGCACTGCTCGCACGGGGTCGAGTTCGAAGACTTTCGACATAAAAAGCTTGTATGCTTTTTCATGGCGCGCTTCATCGCCCGCGATAAGTCCGCAAATCTTGTGAAGCCTGTCTTCGCCGGATTTTGCGGCAAGGACTCCGACATTGCGATGAGAAATCTTCGTCGCACGCTCCTGGAAAGAAGTATAAATGAAACCGAGGTAAGGGTCGTTGCCGGTTTGCGGGTTGAACCCGTCCGCAATAAGGTGATGAATTGTGACTTCCACAGCCCGCATGTCCACCCGCCCTGTGAGGTACAAGTACCTGTTTAACAAGTCTCCATGGCGGTTTTCTTCGGAGGTCCATCCTCGACTCCACCTTGCCCACGGGCCTCCGTCAGACCCCGTCGGGTCGCCGACTCCCTGCAAGCGGTTTAACCATGTTTGATACGATGGGAGGGCTTCCTCGGTAATCATATCTCCAATAAGCACGACAAGCGCTTCGTCGGGCAACGCCGAGGAGCGGTGGCGAAACTCAACAACCTGTTCCTTCCAATTCTCCTTGGTCATGTCTGGCAGGAAATCTGAGGGTTGCCAGCTTTCATCGATGGGCTTCAACAGAGAGCCCAGGTTTTCGGCCACAAAGTTTTCCATACTTTTGATGACCTCGAATTGAGGAGAGGTAACGCTGATCTGATTGGATTCTGCCACCGATGGTATTCCTTTCTGAAAATGAACGATTCAAACCTTCGGAAGTCCTTTTTTGGCAACATCCGTCATCGCCTCGCAGAACCTGTCGAGCTCAGACAACGTCGTATACACGCTTGGGGTGATCCGGATTCCTTTGAACTCATCGTGGATGATGGGCGTCGTGAAGATCTTGTGAGTACCCATCAAGTAAGAGCCGATCGCTCCCGGGTCGATGCCGACAATCTCCACGTTTGCTATGCCGCAGGATTGATCCTCGTCGAAGGATGTGTGGAACCGGACGTTCGGAAGGCTCTTGAGTTTCCCCGCCCAATAGTTCCTCAAGTATCGCAGGCGTTCTTCTTTTCTCTTCGCGCCGAGACCTTTGTGATACATTACTGCCTCCCCGATAGCCAGATGGTTGGCTGCGGGATGGGTTCCAATTTCTTCGAACTTGCGGATGTCTGTTGCCTGCTTTTTTTCCGCTGCCATCAAGGGCCATAATTTCTCAATTTTCTCGCGCTTGACGTAGAGCATCCCCGTGCCTTTTGGAGCGAACATCCACTTGTGCAGGCTCGACCCGAAGTAATCACAATCGAGGTCTTTCTGTTTGAAATCGAAATGAGCGAATGAGTGCGCTCCGTCAACGATCACTTCAATACCTTTGCGCCGGGCCATTTCACAGATCTCCTTGACGGGAACAATCTGGCCCGTAATGTTGATCATGTGCGAGATAAGAATGACTCTCGTTTTTGGCGTAACGGCTTTTTCGAATGCCTCGGTAATCTGGCTCAGGTCTTTTGGCGGGATAGGGATCTTGATTTGTTTGAGGACCAGTCCTTCCCGAAGCTCGCGCTGACACAGGGTGGTCAACATGCGGGGATAATCCTGAGTCGTCGTCAGGATTTCGTCTCCGGGTTTCAGTTCGAGGCCAAAGAGGCAAATCTCCAGCGATTCGGACGCATTGCGTGTAATCGCGATTTCTTCGCGGTCGCAGCCGAACACGTCGGCTAATCCTGTCCGGATGGTTTCCACTTGTGGCTCGAGAATCTGCCACATCGTGTATGCGGTAACGTCTTCCTGCTGCCAGATGTATCGTACGAGAGCTTCCGTGACAATACGCGGGGAAGGCGAGACTCCTCCGTTATTGAGGTTCGTGATTCCCCGGCTAATGCTGAACGACTGCTGGATGTCGAACCAGAAGTCTTCATCCATGGCAGCCAAGGCCGGTGAGAGATGTTCGACCCGTCTGGTGGCGGCTTGCAAATCGTTGAACAACGAGGCCACCGCCGGTGCAGCAAGGGTTGCGAGCCCGAGGCCTTTGCCGGTCATGGAAAGGAATTTCCGACGGTCGAACTCACGAGTGGGACGTGATGAGGAATCCATGGTGTTCTCCTTGCAAAAGTGTGTTGTGATGATACTGAAAATCAATCAGAAGGTCAAAGATTATTGCCGGGACAACAAGTTGATATTGACTCCATGTTTTCCTAAATTTGCCATGGTGTATCAGATCCGTGTCATTCTTTTCACGCTTTTCCTGTCGTCTTGTTCTCAGCAACAGCAGCCGGAACCCCCTCAGTCTTTGGAGTTTGCTATCGACTCGACGCTGATCGATAAGCCATTAAACGACCCTGAATTTGGGATTCATTTCTCTCCACCGAAGGCCTGGAAAAGCATGGACCGTAAGCAGCTTACGGCTTTGCGTGATTCCGCAGAACGAGAATTGGGCAATGAAAAAATTAGTTTCGTGAGAGGATCGTTCCGGGCGATGTACGGCTTTGTTGAGCCACATTCCAGGGGAGTGATGACCGTGGCCAGGATTTCCGACTTCGATACATCGGATGGCAGCAAGGCTTCGGAGAATCTTCGACGGTTGTATCTTGAACGTGACTCTCTCGCTGAAGTGTCGACGGGGATCTTCATTCATCAAGGCCTCAAAGTATTCCAAACCCGTGTCCTTCAGTCGCATGCTGTCACTTTCAAACTCGTTTTCACAAACAAAAGTCTATCAGCCCCTGTATCGTTCGATTTCGTTTTGCAAAGAAGCTCTTACCCAGAATTCATCAAAACCATAGAATCCGTCATCGGTTCGGTGGGGATTCAGTAATTCACTCAATTCACTTAATTCATTCATTTCATCATAAGGAGGTTCAGCGATGCGTTCACTCACATTTCTCGTTGTTATAGTTCTTGCTCTCTCGGTCGTCCTCAGCGGGTGTTACACCATGAATCATGTGGTCGGAGACGGCTCGAAGGGTGGGGCCAAGGAGACTGCAAGGCAGTGGTTTGTCCTCTGGGGCCTTGTGCCGCTCGGCAAAGTCGACTCCAAGGCGATGTCGAACGGGGCAAAGGATTATACGGTCAAGACTGAAATGTCCGTCATCGATGTTGTGATCGGTATCTTCACATCGATTGTGACCGTTGTGCCGATGACTGTTGAAGTAAGCCAGTAAGGAAGCTCTTCAGCGTGAGGAGTAAGTTGAACGGAGCTGCGCGTAACTTGTTTGAGCGCAGCTCCTTTTTTTATGAGGTGGAAAGCGGAAAATCTAGAGGGATCGGATTGTCCGGGCGTTCTGAGTCCCAGGCAATGCTCAGAATCCACCAGCGATCCTGATCCCGAAGCAATTGGATACTGTTGATTCCACGCCCGATCGCACGTTGATCGGATCTTAAAGAACGCGATTCGTACGCACTGAAAACGTGCGCAACGGCGCCGTACACGTCCGTTTTCCTTCCAACTTCCCGTTCATAGAAACCACTGGTGCGTAAGTCTGCTCGGTCGATGTATTTATCCGACCTCGCAATATACTCTTCTGTGTGAAAAACGCCGGCGGAATTGGCGCTCGCATCTTTGGGCGGAACAAAACGGGCATTGAAATGGCATAGGGATCGTAGTCGGGCAAAGTCAGGTCTCTTTCCTGCTTCAAAGGTGACACATTCATAGAGTGCTTTGACGATCCCGTCGATCGTCTCCACGTCGTTCGAGTCTGCGGGTATGTCGGAACCTCCTGTTCGGGTCGGGCTCGCCTGCCTGTCCGGCAGCCAGGTTTGGGAGTGCTTCTTCCAATCCCCGTCGAGCATTCCGTAAACGACAAGGTCCACGAACTTGCCGTACAAATATTCGCCTTGTAGAGTAATCCCTTCCTTCCGGAACCCGAGCCGCTCGGGAATTGCACAACTTCGTGTATTGCCGGTCGCGCACCGGATTTGAACCCTCTTGAGTTTAAACTCTCTGAAAGCATAATCGATTATAGCCCTGCATGACCTTGTGATGAGGCCTTTCCCCTTGTATTCCTGGGCAATCCAGTAACCGATTTCAACGCTTTTGTTCATCCAGTCGATCCTGTGAAACCCCACGACACCTGTCATCTTCCCCTCATTCCAGATTCCACACTGGAATCCCTCGTTGCTCTTGAACTGGTTGATGACTGTTTGGATGAAGCGCCGGGTATCGTTGACGGTGTGATTGGAATCCACCCACGGCAGCCACTCACGCAAGTACGGCCGGTTCTTGTCGGTCAGCTCGAACACTTGTTCAGCGTCGCCAAGCTGTAGTAGTCTGAGTTCGGTGTGCTCGTCAACCCTGATGGTCAGGGACGGGAGGAAGAGAGATTCGACGCTATCGAGGAGTCGGTTCAGAGCTTTCTCTGTGATATCCGATGCATTATTGGGGACCGAGTACGGTGAAGCGGCGCACCGCGCTCCAGGGTCCGGTCAACCTCGCGGGAGACAATCCCTGCACATGCCAGTAATACGTGGTGCGGTTGAGGGAATCGAGAACAAAGCTTGTCGTATCGGCCAGCAAATCATGAGTGAGCGAGCCGGATGCATCGTCGCTCCACACTTCGACGTGATACTTTGTTGCTCCCGGCACCACTCTCCAGCCCAATCGTGCCCGGAAGCCGGTCGTGATGATTGCTCCGTCCTTGGGTGAGTTGGGCGAAGGAGCTGCGAACGGTGCGATGGGCGTCTCGGGTTCAATGCTCGCGCTTGCCGCGTTTTCCCGTTCGCACGCTACAAAAGCAGCCGCAACTAGGAAAACCAGCAAGGAAGATGGATGTGTTCGAAACATTTCAGTGAACAAGACGACTAAGGCATGATGTTGAGCTTTATGTGTGATGGGAGCGTGGCTGAACGATAGACTCGCTGCGTCGTTTTCTGGAAATCGGAGTCCTTCGCATGGTAAATATCCAGGAACCTGCCTGGGTTGCGGTCGATGTAGGGAAACCAGGTGCTCTGGACCTGTACCATGATGCGATGGCCTTTTTTGAACTTGTGGAAAATGTCGTCGAGTGTGATCGTGAATCTCGTCGGGGCATTCGGCTTTATCGCTTCAGGTTTGGCAAGGCTGTTCCTGAATTTTCCACGGATCATATCTCCTCGTAGCAGCATTTGATAACCGCCGAGGCGAACCCAGGGCGGTGTTCCGCGGGGAGTCGACGTTGTATCCGGAAACACATCGATCACTTTGACAAACCAGTCGCAATCGGTGCCGCTGGTGGAACCATGCAGTTCCGCGGTGATGGGTCCGGCGACGGTCACATCCTCGCTGAGAATCTCGGTTTGATAAACAAGAACATCCGGACGCTTAGAAACGAAACGCTGATCCTCCAGCATGAACGCCGCATTGTACCAATGTGTTATTTCGTTTGTATAGGGGACGGGTTTGGCGGGGTCGCTCGTGTACTCGTCGTATTCTGGAGTGGATTTCGTGGGAGCGGTGAATGACAAGCTGCCGTTTTGCCCAAGGTACAGATTCTTCCGCTGCACATTTTTTGGCGGCCATGAATCGAGCTGTTTCCACTCGTTTGCACCCGTCATGAATGCAGTGGCTTCGGCGATGTTCATCGACCCCTTGTCTCGTAAATAATACTCGAAGAACGGCACTTCGAGGTTATCGGCGTAGTAATTCGAGAGATTACTGCCGAACTTGATATATCCGAGCGAGTCCAGGTTGTTCGTCGACCACCAGCCGTGGGCCCACGGGCCTAACACAACCCGGTTGCTGTTTTGCGGTATGTCTTTTTCGATACGTTCGTGTGTCCTTAACGCACCATAGAGGTTTTCCGCGTCGAAAAGCCCTCCGACGACCAGCGAAGGAACTTTCACTCGTTTCAAATGAGGAAGAACCGTTCGCGCACTCCAGAATTCATCCCACTGACCGTGGTTCATGAGGTTGTTCCAGAATGCAACGCTGTCATGCATGTATCGCGTGTTGGCGTTCGAAAGGGCTCCAAGTCCAAGGTAGAACTTGTAGCCGTCCGGCGTTCCGTAGGTGAAGGGTCGAAAATCTGTTTGCGTGGGGCCGGAGCGAGGCCAGCCGAGCCCTATGTAGAACCCGAATGCATGCGAAATGAGGAATCCGCCGTTGTGGTACCAGTCGTCACGTCCCATCCATTGGGAAACGGGTGCCTGAGGCGATACTGCCTTCACTGCAGGATGAGCATCGATGGCCGCCATGGTCGAATAAAAACCAGGATACGAAATTCCCTTCACGCCAACACGGCCGTTGTGTCCTTTGAGGCTTTTCAGAAGCCACTCGATCGTATCGTACGTGTCCGATGCTTCGTCGATGTCTTTGGAAGATTTCTTGTCGGGAATAAAAGGCCGGACGTCTTCGAACACGCCTTCCGACATGAAACGGCCCCGTACGTCCTGGTTCACCCGAATGTAGTTGTGCTTGAAGTAATTGCGGTCGAGGTTTGAGAGGAAGCGAACATAGTTGTTTGATCCGTACGGGCCGACTGAGTACGGAGTTCGTGTCAACAAAATCGGATGGAGTTCAGTCGTATCTTTGGGAATATACACGGAAGTGAAGAGCTTCACCCCGTCACGCATGGGAATCTGGAACTCGTGTTTGGTGAAATTCTGTCTGATGAATATCGAATCAGGAACATCAGTTTGTGTGAGGACAAACTGCGTCAACATCACTAAAAAGATTGCTACGGAAGAGAATCGGAGAGACTTCATCTGGGTTTCCTATCGATTTATTGTTTGCTGAAATGGTAGGTCGGCCTTAAGGCCGAAAACCAACCTCCGTTGCTACAGCTCGTTGAGTTTTTTTTGGATATCCGGCTTGGGATCGTCGAAGCTCACAACGGTGTTTCCGTCAGTGTCAAACTCGAATTCGACCATCACACCGGCCTGCATCAGGACCGAGAACAGCCTTGTCTCATCGAAGCTCTTGAGCTTTGGAAACTGGCTTTGCATGGATTCCACGAATTTTGGGAGGGCGATTTTTGGCATACATGACTCCTTGCTGGGGTAATTAAAGAATGTAGAGAACGCTCAGCACAATGGCAATATGGAGGACCGATGAGAACTGCAACAAAATTTGATGTTCCAACGTTAAACAGGATATTGTTTTGGAAGGAAATTTCCCGAAAAACTTCATACGTTCTTTCCAACCGTCTCTTTTGTTCTGGAATCTTAACCAGATAAACACTCGAAAGGAGATCCCTTGAAGAAGAGCCCGTTCTTTATTCTCTTTCTGGCCGTTTGCACATCGGTTTTTGCTCAGGAACGAAAGAATCCCGTATACGTGTCCACACAGTGGCTTTCAGAAAACCTGAGCAACCCGAATCTGATTGTCGTGCACGTAGCTTTCAATAGAAGGGAGTATCTGACCGGACACGTTCCGGGAGCGAGGTTCCTTTGGTATAACTGGCTTGCCGTGTCGAACCCTGATGCCTCGACTGAGATGCCTCCTGTGGAACAGGCCGACACCTTGTTTGAAAGCCTTGGCATCACTCAAAACTCCACAATTGTGCTGAGCTTTGTAGGTGCGAATGTTTCGCCAACAACGAGGATGCTCCTCGCGTTATCGTACTTTGGTTTAGGAAATCAGACGTCTGTCCTTGACGGAGGCTTTGATGCATGGAAGTCAGAAAAACGAACTGTTTCAACCGAAACTCCTGTTGCCAAAAAGACATCGCTTGCACTGAAGTTGATGCCGTCAGTGATCACAGATGCGGACTGGGTCAAGTCGAACCTGAATAATTCAACCGTGTGTGTGATCGACGCACGCGGAACAAACTTCTACGACGGCAATGGCGGCGGAATCGTTCGGCAGGGACACATCAAAGGAGCAAAGAGCATTCCTTTCACAACCGTCATCGACAGCACGAACAGACTGAAGGACTTTGCGACGCTACAAAAAATGTTCGAGGATGCCGGCGTGGAAAAAGGAATGAAAGTGGTGAGTTACTGTCACGTCGGCCAGCAGGCAACAGTAATTTACTCAGTAGCAAAGCTGTTGGGTTTTGATGCGGCCGTCTATGACGGCTCGTTCGAGGATTGGAATGTTCGCGGTGAGGATTATCAGGTGGAAAAACCCGAGCCTGAGAAGAAGTAGCTGTTGAAAACTCCAAAACCATACATGAATCCGTACCTCGCCGGGATCGGTCTCGGATTGGTGCTGCTGGCTGCGTATGTTGTCATGGGACGAGGAATTGGAGCAAGCGGAGCTTTCACGTCTGTGGTTGCTGCAGGAGTTCAATCAGTCGCGCCGGCCCACGCTCAAGCCAGCGCTTTCTATAAAGAGTATCTACCCGCAAACACGAATCCGTTCAAAGACTGGCTTGTGTTCGAGGTTGCAGGCGTGATTGTTGGAGGTCTGATCTCAGGAATGCTCGCTGGGCGGGTCAAGCGGACGATTGACCGAGGTCCGAACACTACGGATTCAAAACGCCTCTTTTTTGCTGTTGTGGGCGGGTCAATCATGGGATTTGGATCAAAGCTGGCGCGTGGTTGCACCAGCGGGCAGGCGCTCACGGGTGGAGCTGTATTGAGCGTGGGAAGCTGGGTGTTCATGCTCGCTGTGTTCGCCAGCGCGTACGCGGTAGCGTATTTTGTGCGGAGGCAATGGAACTGATGGCGCCATTTTATCGATTCGGCCTTTTCAGCGACGATACCAGTTTGCTTTTCGCATTCATCATCGGTATCGGGTTCGGATTTTTTCTGGAGCGGGCTGGCTTTGGCAGCTCGACAAAACTCGCAGCCCAGTTTTACGGACGCGACCTCACGGTGTTCAAGGTCATGTTCACAGCCATCATCACGGCGATGCTTGGCTTGTTTTGGCTGGGGTGGGCGGCAGTCGTCGACCTTTCACTCGTGAATATTCTGCCGACATTCCTGGTGCCGCAACTCTTCGGCGGGTTGATCTTCGGTGTTGGTTTTGTGATGGGTGGATACTGCCCCGGAACCTGTTGCGTTGCCGCAGTCACCGGCAAGATGGATGGCTGGGTTCACCTCATCGGTATGATGGCCGGTATTCTGTTGTTTGGAGAACTATTTCCCGCCCTCGAGACATTTTACGCTTCTTCTTCGATGGGCCAAACCACGCTCGATGGAGTTTTCGGGGTTTCGTATGGCACGGCCGTATTCTCCATCGTCGTGCTGGCACTGACCGGATTTTACTTCGCCGAAAAGATCGAGCAAAGATTCTCTTCCTCCTCAGCTTCGTCGTGAATGCCTCCTATCGCTATCTTGCAGTCGGAGCACTTGTCCTCGGCTTGCTTGCACTCTTCGTCCGGAACCCAAAAGAATCTCATCAGATAGATGTCGATGTGCAGGAGTTGGCGCGCACGATAGAGCGTGAGGAGGACCATGTGACAGTCGACGAGCTTGCTTCGATGCTCATGGATGGAAACCATCGCCTGCGAATTCTGGACCTTCGGGATTCCGCTTCATACGCGCAATACCACCTTCCAGCAGCCCAACGGATTGGAATTTCTCAGCTCATGGATGAACGGTTGTTACCGGGCGACACGACGGTGCTTTATTCCGACGGCGGTATTCATGCGGCTCAGGCGTGGATGTTGCTTGCTGCAAAAGGTCATCGCAATGTGTTCACGTTGCGGGGAGGACTCAGCGAATGGAACGACGAAGTATTGTTCCCTCATGACGTCCAACGCCTCAGTCGCGAGGAAAAAACCAAACTCTCGATGCGAGCGCAGTTTTTTGGGGGTGAACTACTTGATCGTCAACGGTCGGTCGGCAGGCCGCCAACAAGCCGTCCCACCCCTCTTCAAAAAAAGTTACAGAAAGAAATGGAAAAGACGCGTGAAGTTTGCTGAAGCTTCAAGGAGAATTGAATATCGGGTAGGGGAGCTGACTATTTCATTCGCCTGAGTTCACCCGGCTCAGCAAATGCCTTGGGATCGTTCGCGTATTTCACGACGAATTTCTGCAAATCCGCAGTCGAAGCTGTCAAAAGAATCTCGTTGTCCCGCCGTTCATGAGAAAACTTTATTTTTTTCTTCTCCACCTGCTCTTTAAACCAGTCGAGGTTCAACATAGCCATCCGCACTTTTTCCTGCTCGATCCAAATTCGTGAAATTGTGTGAACGGGAATCAGGTGGAATTTGTAAAACCCGTTTTCCATGACGGGTTCTTTGGGGAAGATATCGAGAAACATGAACTGCCCAAGCTTCACGAGGCGTGCTTCGAATCTGCCGGGCGATCGTTTTTCGGTGTGGACAAGGTCGTAGGCTTTTGGGCCGGATTGAACGAACGTCCAGATGTTTGAATCGGGGTCGGCCCATGTACCCACAAGTTTCTGGTCGAACTCAAGTGTTTTGTCGGAATACAACGGATGGAGAGATCTCAGACATCCGCTGATACTGAGGGCACAGAAGAAGAAGAATGCAAGAACCGGAAGTTTTGTTTTCATCGAAGCCTCCCGAAGGGATTTCTCACACAAGACTAAGGTAATTCCACGACAGTTGCAATTCCCTGACCCACTCCGACGCACATGGTGGCGACGCCGCGCTGAATCCCCCGCCTTTTCATTTCATGCGCAAGCGATGTCATGATGCGTGCCCCGCTGCAGCCGAGCGGGTGGCCCAGTGCAATGGCTCCGCCGTTCACATTCACGATGTCAGGATTGATTCCGAGATCGCGGATGACGGCCAGGGATTGTGCTGCGAAAGCTTCATTGAGTTCCATCAGTCCGATGTCTTTGAGTGAGAGGTTCGCCTTCTTAAGGGCCATTTGAGTTGCCGGAACGGGCCCGATGCCCATGCAGCGCGGGTCGACACCGGACACTCCGGTTGAAACAATACGGACAAGAGGCTTGTAACCGAGCTCTTTTGCTTTCGTTTCGCCGATGATCAGCACGGCAGAGGCTCCGTCGTTCAGCGATGAGGAGTTACCGGCAGTCACCGTGCCGCCAGAACGGAAAGCGGGTTGGAGCGCGGAGAGCTTTTCGAGGGAGGTGTCGGAGCGGGGACCTTCGTCCTTCATCACCCACGTCGGATCTCCTTTCTTTTGCGGGATCTCGACAGGAATAATTTCATCCCGCCACGCGCCGGAGTTCTGAGCTTTCACGGAAAGCTGATGGCTCCGCAGCGCAAACTCGTCCTGATCTTTCCGGCTGATCTTCCACCGCTCGGCAATGTTTTCCGCAGTTTCTCCCATCGATTCAAGAGGAATCAGCTTCTCCATTCGGGGATTCGGGAAACGCCAGCCAAGCGCAGTGTCGTACGCTGTTAGGTTTCCAAATAAAGCCTGGCCGCTCACGTTTTTCGAGATAGCATACGGGGCTCGCGTCATCGATTCGACCCCGCCCGCGATGACAACCTCACAGTCGCCGCTCCAAACGGCCCTGGCTGCCTGGTGAATGGCATCCATGCTGGAGCCGCACAGCCGGTTGATCGTCGTTGCCGGAACGCTTTGAGGAAAACCTGCCAGCAGAACTGCCATCCTACCCACGTTGCGGTTATCTTCGCCTGCCTGGTTTGCACATCCCCAAAACACATCTTCCACGAGTTGAGGGTCGAGTTTAGTTCGCTCAACGAGTTTCTTCAACACGTAAGCACTCATGTCATCGGGGCGAATGTCTTTCAGGACTCCGCCGTACTTGCCGATGGGTGTCCGAATCGCATCAACGATGACAGCCGTGTTTCGACCTGGGGCCATACTCATACTGTTTTTTGCGCCGGGTTTTGTCGCAGGGAGGATTGGAGTTTAAACTTGTCGCTTTTGGAAAACAATAAATAAAAACTGAATGCCGTGAGAACAACGTTCTCCACCAACTTCTCCCAGTTGACCCTGCCGACGGAGGGATCTTGCGAGAAACATCCGCAAGCAATGTCCAAACCCCGT
>CAYIBG010000031.1:0-11295 GCA_964361365.1 uncultured Ignavibacteriaceae bacterium
GGGAGGCCGTCTATTCACCTGTCGGGGAGAATGGATACCCGAAACCGATTTGGAATAAGCGGACAGGCGTCATTGACAAGAAGGTAGCGGACTACTGGCGGGAGAACTACGACCTGAGCTACATCATCAAGCGGGATTGGCCAAAATTGGGATCAAAACTGCGCGGGAAAATCCACATCTATGCGGGTGAGATGGATAATTTTTATCTGAACAACGCAGTGAGGTTCACTGAAGGCATGCTTGCTCAACTCAGAAACCCGGCGCCCGAGTCGGAAGTCGACTACGAGTGCCTTGCCGAACACTGCTGGAATGGCGACCATTCGAACCCGATCTGGCTCTCGAGGCTCATGTATGTGCAAATTCATGCGCCGAAAATGATGGAAAGAATTCGAAAAAGTGCACCGGCAGGTGCGGATACAACGAGCTGGAAATACTAGGAGGGGTTTAGAGCTGGTAGATCTACAACTTGAACCAATCGTTGACAGTGGTTTCAACCGATCCGTTGTCATTCCTGTTTCTGAATTCATTCAGGTGCTTGTCATACGTGTAGTCGCGTTCCCAGTTCTTCGAATTCATCTGAATTTGTTTCAAGCTGTCGAGAATGTAATCGACTTCATCGTCCGTGGTTGTCGGATGAATCGACATCCTTACCCACCCCGGTTTCGCCGATAAATCTCCCTCATCGATTTTATCCGTAATCCTTTTTGAGGAAAACTTGTCGACATGCAACAGATAATGCCCGTAGGTGCCTGCACACGAGCATCCACCCCGCATTTGAATCCCAAAGCGGTCGTTTAACAGCTTCACGACGAGATTGTAATGTATGCTGTTAAAGTAGAATGAAATGATCCCCAGCCGATGGCTGAGGTTATCGGCCAGAATGTGCATTCCCGGAATCTCCCGCAATTCTTTGAAGATTCTCGCGACGATCTCTTCTTCACGTGCCCGCATCTTTTCCATTCCCATTTCTTGCTTCAACTCGACCGCCAGCGCCGCCTTGATTGCCTGAAGAAAGCCCGGAGTTCCGCCGTCCTCCCTGATTTCGATATTCGGATGAAACTTGTATTTTCCCCAGGGATTTGTCCAAAGCACTGTACCGCCGCCCGGCTGTTCGGGAGACTTCAAATGGTACAACGTGGAATCGAAAATAAGTATTCCGGACGTGCCCGGCCCGCCGAGAAACTTGTGCGGCGAAAACGTGATTGCATCGAGCTTTTGCAACGGGTCCGCGGGATGCATGTTGATGACGACATACGGCGCAGAAGCTGCAAAATCGACAAAGCACACGCCGCCATGCTCGTGCATGATCTTCGCCATTTCATGATACGGAGGCTCAACACCCGTGACGTTTGAACACGCCGTGAAAGATCCGATCTTGAACCTTCGTTTTTTGTTTTTTTCAAGGAGCTCCCGCAGATCGTCCAGGTCGACCGTGCCGTCGGCTTTTGACCTGATTACGTGAACATCGGCCACGGTTTCGCACCACGTTGTATGGTTCGAGTGATGCTCCATGTGCGTGACGAACACAACAGGCTTCTGTTCTTCCGGCAACGAGATATAGTCACGCATCTGCTCGGGAATTTTCAGGCCAAGGATTCGTTGAAGCTTGTTCATCGCGGCCGTCATCCCGTATCCCACATTCAAAAGCGCATCGTTGGGACCGGCATTCACGTGTTTTTTGATGATATCATGCGCTTTGTGATACGCCTGAGTCATCGAGGTTCCGGTGACGTTCGCTTCCGAATGCGTGTTCCCCACAAAAGGACCGATAGCCTCGCTCATTCTACGCTCAATCGGCCCGTAGAGCCTCCCGCTCGCCGTCCAGTCAGCGTAGACGATCTCCTTTTCTCCATACGGCCCACGGAACTTCTTGCCGTAGCCGATAATGTTTTCTCGGAACTTCGAGAAATGTTTTTCCAGTGAACTCATGATGAAATGTAAATTAGAGAAACCTGCCACGAAAGGCAAGGCTCGTCAGAGATGAAGTACAGAGTGATGGTGAGCATCAGTTCATTGTCGGAGGCTGTGATCACTATTCGTTTCTTATCGTCCGTCTTGCGACCTTGCTTACTTGTTAAAGACTTGTTTCATTCAAAAAGGTTGAACAAAAACTAACCTAAATGGGAACCAACCTCAAATTGGAACAGTTGAAAAATGCGCGTATTTCTTTTAAATTGATTTACCCCTCTATATTTGTTCAATAATCCTCAGGGATGAGTTCCAGGAAGGACTATTCGGACGTTGCAACAGGGTTGTTTGGTTCTTATCTCCTCAATGATTGCGAAATCCAACACAAAAACCGAAGGTAACGCAGTTAAGATGCCAGGTGTGAGGTTTGTGAGAGCTCCTTTGCCCTGAAGTCGACCGTGAAACCTCCCCGCCATCTGGCCAGATTTGCCTTCTGCTCCATCGCTCTTTTCCTCTACGCACACGCTCTTGCCCAGCCACGTGCTGAAAACTTGATACGCGATCTCGCATGCGGAGCGTGTCATGAAGGCCTTGCCGCCTCCGACAGCATAGCATTCAAAGCCCCATCGCTGAGCTACGCAGGGATTCGATACAACCCGGCTTATCTCTTCGAATACCTGGGAAACCCGAAACGGGTTCGAAAACATATCGGCAGTGCACGTATGCCGGATTTTTTTCTCGATGAGAAAGAACGCATCGCACTCACCTTTTTCCTTGCCCAACAAAAACAGTATGACCACCCTCTGCCGATTTTTCCCGGCGAATTGTTACGCGCTGCCCGAAAGAACTCAGACGATTCAGGAAAGAAGGTCATCGAAGAACTGAAGTGTACCGTTTGTCATCAACTTGAAAACTCCGGTGGCGACATTGCCGTGGAACTCGGAGATGCGGGAGCCAGGTTGCAGCCCGGCTGGCTCATTCAGTATCTCGCTCTCCCACAAGCTTATGACCTTCACTCAGCCATGCCTGCACAGCTCTACGCACGCTCGGCAATCGGGAACAAACTCGAAGAAATGTGGCCCAAAGCCGCTTCGAAGCTGAGAAGTGTGACTGATTTTCTGGTTGAAGTCTCCGGTGCTGAGAGAAAGAGGCTAGAGATGCAGTTTAATCAGGCGCGATTGCGGAATCGCAGCATAACCCCCGAAACGGGAAGAAAAATATTCACGGCGCTCAACTGTGCGGGATGTCATAAGTTGGGGAAGATGGAGGGCTGGTTCAACGGGCCGAATTTGAGCTCAGAAGGTGCAAGAGTCCAATCTCGATGGCTGGCCGGTTATATTGCGAAACCTCAGCCGATCCGTCCTTTTGGCTATTACCCCGGGACTGGCGGTCGAATGCCTGACTTTCGACTCACCGCGGATGAAGCCAGGATGGTTACAAATTTCTTCTTGTCACAGAATGTTAAGTCGGACATTCATTTTCCCGCTATTCAGCTTTCACGATTCAGCGTTCAAAAGGCCGGCAAACTCATGAAAGAGAACCTACCTTGCCTCGGATGTCATTTGCTCGAGGGAGAAGGTGGCAAAATCGGGCCTGATCTCTCAAAGGCTTCCGGTCGGTTGCAACCCGAATATCTCGCCTCGATTATTCGGGACCCGAAGCACACTAACCCGGCCATCATAATGCCAAAGGCCCCGATGTCTCAGGATATCTCTCAGTTGGTCGTTTCGTATATCATCTCTTTAAAGACGCAACCTTCTCCGTCCTCTTATCTTTCTCTGACGGAAAACCAGACTTTCGTTAAACCTGATAGTTCAGCAGCGGGCATCTACGTACAATATTGTTCTCCCTGCCACGGCGTTTCTGGAAATGGCGACGGATTCAATGCGAGCTATTTGCCCGTGAAGCCTGCTTCTCATCTCTCAAAAGAAATGTCGTTGCGCAGCGATCACACCATATTCGATGGGATCAGCAATGGCGCCGGAATCCTCAATAAGAGTAATCGGATGCCCGGATTTGGCTTCATGCTCAACAGAACTCAGATATGGTCGCTTGTGAGACATATTCGGGACCTTTGCAAATGCAAGCGCCCTACTTGGTCAAACGCACATGAACGTGACTAAACAGATTCACAGAATCCAAGTTTTATTTCTTTTGAGTTGCTTTTTGCTCGTCATCATGATTGGGCCGGGTTTCTTTCCTCAGGAACAGAGTGACTCACCTGAGGAGTTTGTGGGCGCTGAGGTTTGCGGTACGTGTCATGAAACTCAGTTCAAAGTCTGGAAAAATTCCACGCATGGCAAGGCTGGCGGCGCCCCAAGCCGGGACATCGTCATCGCGCCGTTCGACGGGACCCCCATCAGGTTTAAGGATGCGGAAGTCATCCCCTCCATTCTGCCGGATGGCAAGTATGTTTTCACCGTGCGGCAAAAACAAAGGAACGAAAAAACTTTCCCCGTGGACGGCGTCGTCGGCGGCGGCCATATGGAGGGCGGCGGAACGCAAGGATTCCTCTCCCGCTTCCCCGACGGCACTCTTCGTTTTCTCCCGTTTGACTACAGCAAAACCGGCAAAACATGGTTTGCCAATACGGGCACGAGAAAGAATGCCGGTTGGGTACCAATCAGTGAAAATCTTTCTTTGGCAGACTGCGGCGATTGGCCGCCGAACCGCATCCTCGGCACACTGGACAGGTTTTCGAATTGTCAGGAGTGTCACGGGAGCCAAATCCAGGCCGAGTTTGTCAGTTCAGAAAAGAGATTTGTCACGCGATATACCACGCTCGCGATCAATTGCGAGTCTTGCCACGGTCCCGGGAAACGCCATGTTGAGTTAGCTCAGTCGGGCCGAATCTCTGAAAGTGGCGATATTGCGATGCGCTCTCTGTCGACGCTTCAAAAGGACGAATCTCTTGAGGTCTGCTTCCAATGCCATTCTGTCAAAGATGTCCTCGCACAGGGTTATAAATCCGGAAAGCCTCTCCAGGATTTTTATTCATTGAGATTCCCCGCGCTCGGTGACAGGCCGCTTTTGCCAGACGGCCGTGTACGCACTTTTGCCTATCAGGAAAGTCATCTGTTCAGCGACTGCTACGTCAACGGCTCGATGACCTGCGTCGATTGCCACGACCCGCACAGTCAGGAATACCGTGATGTTCTTCGTCGGCCCCTCCCAAGCCGGTTCAGCGACGGTCAATGCACGGGCTGTCATTCGAGTAAGGCGGAGTCGATGGAAAAGCATTCACACCACCAGCGCGAGGCGGTGCGTTGTGTAAACTGTCATATGCCCTACCTGCAGCATCCGGAAATTGGGGCGCAAATCCGTTTTGCCCGTTCCGACCACTCGATTTCAATTCCGCGGCCGAAATTCGATGCAACCATCGGCATCGAGAACGCTTGCAGCCAGTGTCATAGAGATAAATCCGTGCAATGGTTGGATGATAAAACAAAGGAATGGTACGGCGAAATAAAACCGCACAAGCCGATTATAGCGGGATTGTTCAAAGCAAAGGAGGCACAGGAAATCGCCCAGGCTGGAAGACTCGTCTTGCTGCCCCATGCAAAATTCCCTGCCGCGCAGTTTGCAGGGTTGAGTCTCGTATTTGAAAAATTCTTGAGACTGAAAACCCCTTTGCCCGGAAGCCTCATCGACTCGCTTATGCTCTTTTGTTCCAACGAAGATATCGACATTGCGGGATTAGCGACCGCCTCCCTCGACCTCGCACAAGGTCACAGCGCGTCTGTCAAGAGGTTTTTGGAAGAATTTGATGATCGGGGAAAAAACGAAAGAGTCCACAAACGCTGGGCTCTCGCATTAGGATATGCCGGCGACAAGTACCTGCAGGCGGGTATGTACGATGATGCTGTGACAGTCTATCTGAAAGCTCTGACGAAAGCTCCACGAGATCCCAAGATCAGACTTCATATCGCGGAGGCACTCTCGGCCAAGAAGAATTTCCCCAGTGCCATGGAGTATTACAGCGAAGCCATCGAACTCGATTCACTCCAGCCTCTTGCCTATGTAAATCTCGGGATTACATACGCGGCACAGAATAACCTGCCAGATGCTATCCGTCAGTATCTGAGGGCAATTGAAATCGGTCCTTTCGAACCGCTTGCGTATATCAACCTCGGAAATGCCTACTTGCAACAAGGTCGGGAATACAGCGCCATCGAATCCTACTCAAAGGCGATTGAACTCGACCCTTCGCTCGCCCTTGCCCATATTTATCTGGCCCGAGCCTACATTTTGACCAAGCAATACGACCGAGCGCTTGTTTCAGTCCAGCAGGGGCTTGAATTCAACCCCGCGCACAGTTCCGCACGACAAATGCTGACAGACTTGCAGAAGGTGCTCAACCGGTAGCAAAAAAAGAACGTCCGCCGGTTGGCGGACGTTCTTTAGACACCACTCTGTGTTAACCTGAAGTTATTCTTTGTCGTCGTCTATCTTCTTCTCGAATCTCATCATTCTCTCGTGCATCATGGGACTCGGCCCTTTTCGAAATCCCTCACGCATTCGCATTCCTTGCCTCATCATACCCCCCATGTCCAGAGCCTTCTTCCAGGTTTTTTGTTGTTCTGGATTCAGGAGTTTATTCACGGCGAACCATTGACCCAACAACATCGTCCCCGTCTGGCCGGCGAGCTGAGAAATCTCTGTAATCTTTTTCTCGATAGCGGTTCTATCCGGGTTATCGGCTTTGAGCAGCTGCTGAAGGTCGACTCTTGCTCCGGCGATCTTGGACCTTTGTGTGATCATCTGTTTCTGGAGGTCGAAATGAAGCTTTTGGACTTCTTTTTTCTGGTCGTCGGTGAGCTTTAGTTCCTCCATCAACTTCATAAGCGGACGCATCGGCATTCCTTCATGCATCCCCCCCATTGGCTGGGCCCATGCCAGCGAGAAAATGAAAATTGACATCGTTGAAATAATGACAGCCATTCTTGTTTTCATGTACATAACTCCTTTCAAGGTTATTTTTGCTAACTTAGACGAGCGTCGGCACAAAAAGTTTAACACATTCTGGCTGAAACAAAGTATGAGCGCGCTCGTCTAATTTTGTTTGACGATTGATCTTCGGGCGCCTCGTCGTTCCAAACCTGATAGTCAATTTCCATTCAATATCGGCAGCTTTTCCCAGGCCAGGTCTTTTAACCGTCATCAGAAAGGACTCATTATGACTCGTTGGCACGTTACGTCGAGGTTTATGCTCGTTTCTGTGTTGATTTTTTCGATTGCGTACCCTCAAAGCAAAAAAACGCGGGGACTTGACCCGGCAAACATGGATCTTTCTGCAAAACCCTGCGAGGACTTCTTCCAGTATGCGAACGGCACATGGCTGAAGAATAGCCCCATCCCACCCGCATTCAGCAGCTGGGGAAGTTTTACCGAGTTGTCCGAGCAGAATAACGAAGTGCTCCATAGAATCCTCGAGGAAGCCGCCGGCGCAAAGAATCCTCAGAGGGGAACCAATCTTCAGAAAATCGGGGATTCTTACGTTACCGGCATGGATTCGGCGCGCATCGAATCGTTGGGCGCCAAACCGCTTGCGATGTATCTCCAACGCATCGATGCGATCAAGGATGTCGCGGGAGTGCAGTCAGAGCTGGCGTATCTCCATCGAAGCGGATTGGGCGGCGTGTTCGGGTTCTTTGCCAGCCAGGATGCCAAGAACAGCGTGATGATGATCGGCTCGTTTACACAAGGCGGGCTCGGCATGCCAGACAGAGACTACTATCTCTCCGATGATGAGAAACTCAAAAAGAACCGGGCCGACTATGTCGGACATGTCACTGCGATGTTCCAGCTTGCCGGAGACGACCAGACAACAGCTGCTGCGAAGGCCAACTCCGTGCTTGCATTCGAGACCCGGCTTGCAAAGGCTTCCTTCACGCGTGTCGAGCGACGGGATCCGGACAAGAATTACAACAAGATGTCGCAGGCTCAGCTCGCAGAGCTTATGCCGAACCTCTCATGGTACCGATTCTTCACGGACCTCGGCGTCACCAACCCAGGCGACGTTAATGTTGGCCAACCTCCGTTCTTCAAAGAAGTGAATGCAATGCTCAAAGAAGTGCCCCTTGCTGATTGGAAGGCATACTTGCGTTGGCGCGTGATCAGTGGAAGCGCGAATATCCTAAGCTCGTCGTTTGTCGCCGAAAATTTTCGGTTCAACGGAATGATCCTGACCGGTGCAAAAGAGCTACAGCCGCGCTGGAAACGAATTAACTCGATCATTAACAGCCTGCTCGGAGAAATCATTGGCCAGTTGTACGTCGAGAGAGCGTTCCCTCCTTCGGCCAAGGCAAGAGCGAAAGAGATGGTGAACAACCTTATCACAGCGATGAAGGAGCATCTCGATTCGCGCGATTGGATGGACGCGGAGACAAAAGCTGCGGCGCATAAGAAGCTCTCGACCTTCGGCGTGAAAATCGGATATCCAGACAAATGGCGCGATTATTCAAGCCTCGACATCAACCGGGATTCGTTTTTTGAAAACGTTCGCCGGGCTGCTGCTTTTAACTTCCGGTATAATGTGTCCAGAATCGGAAAGCCCGTTGACCGCCTGGAATGGGGCTTCACAACACCAACAGTGAATGCTTCCTATAGTCCGACAAGGAATGAAATTACGTTTCCCGCTGGGATTCTTCAGCCGCCATTTTTTGACCCTGAAGCCGATGATGCTGTGAATTACGGCGGGATGGGTGCAGTCATCGGACATGAAATCTCGCATGGTTTCGACGACCAGGGGAGCAAATTCGACGCCGATGGAAATCTGAAGAACTGGTGGTCGGAAGGAACCAAGAAAAAATTTGAAGAGAGAACCGGGCTTATGGTGAAACAGTTTGACGGATATGTTGCAATCGATTCCTTGCACGTGAACGGCAAATTGACTTTAGGAGAGAATATCGGAGACCTCGGGGGCCTTTCGATAGCGCACACAGCTCTCCAAAATTCGCTGAAAGAAAAACCACACACGAAGATCGACGGGTTTACGCCGGAGCAGCGGTTCTTACTCGCGTGGGCTCAGATCTGGCGGCGGAACAGCACTCCGGAGGCCCTACGCCTTCAGGTGAGGACAGATCCACACTCGCCTGCACGGTTCCGGACAAACGGCCCTCTTTCCAATATGAAGGAATTCCAGGATGCCTTCGGTTGCGACGGCGGAGCCATGTTGCGGCAGGAGCGGGTTGTGATCTGGTAAGTCTGTACGCTTTGCGGGGACAAAAAAAAAGCCGGACAACATGTCCGGCTTTTTTCTGTACGCAACGGCAGTCTCACGATTCCGGCTGGAACCGCTCCACTTCTTCCAGCACGGTGCTCACGATTTCACTTTCTTTCACGCGTTTGATCAGCTCACCTTTCCTGTAGAGAAGCGCGACACCTTTGCCTGCAGCAATGCCGATGTCTGCCTCGCTCGCCTCACCCGGTCCGTTCACAACGCAGCCCAGCACAGCAATCTTCACTGACTTTTTGACTCCCGCAAGTTTTTCTTCCAGCTGGCCCATGATACCAAACAAGTCAACTTCGAGGCGGCCGCAGGTAGGACATGCAATCAGTTCGATGTTCCTCGAAGCCAGGCTGAGTGACCGCAAAATTTCTTTTCCGACTTCAACTTCTTTCACGGGGTCATCGGTGAGGGATACGCGAATGGTATCGCCGATCCCTTCTGCGAGTAATGTTCCGATTCCCACCGAAGATTTGATCGTGCCGACGCGTGCCGTTCCTGCTTCTGTGACGCCAAGATGCAGCGGGATATCTGTGCGTTGGGCGACGAGCCTGTAGGCTTCGATCATCAGCTTCACGTCCGTTGACTTCACAGAAATTACGATATCGTCGAACCCAAACTCGTGGCAGATTCCCACGTGACGCATGGCGCTCTCGTACAATGCTTCGGGAGTCGGATAGCCGTGTTTCTCCAGGATGTCCTCTTCGAGCGAACCCGAATTTACGCCGATCCGAATCGGGATGCCTTTGTCTTTCGCCGCTGTCAGGACCTGGCGGATGCGGTCTTTCGAACCGATATTGCCGGGGTTAATCCTGACTTTTGCGACGCCGGCTTCGATCGCTTTCAGGGCGAACACATGATTGAAGTGAATGTCGGCCACGATCGGGAGCGGTGATTGGCGGACGATTTCTTTCATCGACTCAGCCGCTTCCTTGTCATTCACCGTTATCCGGACGATATCGCATCCGGCTTCGGCCGCGGCGACCACTTGCCCGACGGTTCCTTTGATGTCGTCCGTCTTGGTTTTCGTCATGGTCTGCACGGAAATCGGGGCATCGCCGCCGACTTTCACTCCGCCGACCACGACCTGCCGGGTTTTCCTGCGCTGGCCAACCTTGTAAGTCTGATGAGGCTGCGGGCTTATTTCTATTTCCGGATACGCTTCCATATGGGGCTAAATGTACGCTTCAGTTGGACTCAATTCAACTTCTTGCTTGCTTCAAAGAGGACCTTCTTCTCATCCTCCGAAAGACTCTGGTAACCGCTCCGGCTGATTTTATCGAGGATCTCGTCGATTTTTCGCTGGTGTTCCTCTGCGGGGTCAGTTTTTCTCTCTGAGAAATTGATGACCTTCGAGTTATGAATATCTTGCTCAGTGTGATGAGAGCTCCCCCGACTTGAGTATTTGTTAAAAGACCCTCGCATTTCCTGTATGACGTCGTGTAATGGAATTTTACGCAAATCGTACATGATAAAGATATAGCCTGCGAGAGCTCCGCCCAGATGAGCAAGGTTGGCAACGGCTCCCCCTCCTCCGATGGACATCACCCCCAGGACAATCAGAAACATGACGAAGTATTTTGTCTTGACGGGGATGAGAAAATAGATATAAATGTATCGGTCGGGGAACAACATGGCAAAAGCAACCAGCACGCCGAACACAGCCCCCGAAGCGCCAACGGTAGGTGCAAGCGAAGGTTCAAATATGGGAGCAAGCAGAAGCTGACACAGGCCGGCGACAACTCCGCACGTCAGGTAGAAGGTCAGGAATTTCCGTGTACCCCATGTGTGCTCTACCTCCATGCCGAACATCCAGAGGCCAAAAAACATGTTGAAGAACAGGTGAAAAAAATCCGCATGCATGAACTGGTATGTCACGAGCTGCCAGGGGAAAAAGTGCCCGGATTCGAGAGGCATCAATGCCAGATACTGGAGATACCAGGCCCCAAGTGGAAAACCGTCGATCATGAATTGGCCGAACAAGGAAGGCGACGTGAACACAAACACCGCTGCGTTGACGATCATGAGCGCCTTGATCACCGGAGGAAAAAAAGAGAACCCACCAAACCCCGATGGTTTATAGTAATTCCCGTACATGAGCTATGATTGTAAATTTAGGATTGTAAATTTAGGATTGTAAATTGGAGATTGAAGATTGC
>CAYIBG010000031.1:11395-14686 GCA_964361365.1 uncultured Ignavibacteriaceae bacterium
GATTGTAAATTTAGGATTGTAAATTTAGGATTGTAAATTGGAGATTGAAGATTGCACAATTTCCCGTCACGCTTTTCGAGTCAGAGCTGCCACACCGGGAAGAGTTTTGCCTTCCAGGAATTCCAGGGCAGCCCCGCCACCGGTGGAGACGTGTGAAACGGACTTTTGAAGGCCCACATTTGCAAGAGCCGCAGCCGAATCGCCACCGCCGACAATTGTCGTCGCGCCTTTTTTCGTTGCATCTGCCAACGCCTCGGCCACGGCGTTCGTTCCATATGCAAAGCGGCCCATCTCGAACACGCCCATCGGACCATTCCACACGGCCGTCTTCGCCTTCGAGATCTCGACCGCAAAAGCTTTCGCACTCTCAGGACCGATGTCCATCCCCTGCCACCCGGGCGGAATCTCACGAACGCTCACAACCTTCGTCGTAGCGTTGTTATCGAATTTGTTCGCAACAACGCAATCGACCGGAAGCAGCAACCTAACGTTTTTCTGCCGGGCCTCAGCAAGAATCTTTCCCGCCAGTTCCACTTTGTCTTCTTCCAACAGGGAATTGCCGATTTCAAGTTTTTGGGCTTTGTAAAACGTGAACATCATCCCGCCGCCAACCAGGAGAGCGTCCACTTTGCTCATCAGGTTCTGGATGACGTCGATTTTACCGGAAATTTTTGCTCCGCCCAGGATTGCAACATACGGCCGGGCAGCAGTGCCGACAGCCTTGCCGAGATATTCTAACTCCTTTTGCATCAAATAGCCAGCGGCGCTTTGCTTGAAGAATTTTGTGACGCCTTCCGTGGATGCATGAGCGCGATGAGCAGTACCAAACGCATCATTAATATACAGATCGCCAAAACCCGCGAGCTGTTTCGAAAACTCGGCGTCGTTCGCCTCTTCTTCCTTGTGAAATCGGAGATTCTCCAGCAGTAGACAATCTGCGTCTTTGAGTTCGCCGACCATCTTGGCCACTTCGGGTCCGACGCAGTCGGGCGCGAGCTTCACCGGCTTGCCGAGAAGTTTGGAGAGATGCTCAGCAACGGGCTTCAGGCTGAATTCGGGAGTCGCTTTTCCTTTGGGCCTGCCCAGATGACTCATGAGGATAGCCCGGCCCCCGTCCGCCAGTATTTTCTTGATGGTCGGCAGGGATTCCACGATACGCGTATCATCCGTGATCATCTGATGCTCGTCCAGCGGGACGTTGAAGTCAACTCGAACGAGGGCGCATTTCCCCTTGAGTTCGAGGTCATTGATCGTCAGGGTTTTCATGGTCGTAGAATAAAAACGGGCTGTGACGTATCGTCCGCAGCCCGTGTTATGGTCTGAAATATGAATCCTTGATTAGTTGAACATCAAGGCTATCTTCTTCACGAGTTCAACGACCCGGTTCGAGTAGCCCCACTCGTTGTCGTACCAACCGAACACTTTTATGAAGTTTCCCATCGACATGGTCAGTTTCGAGTCGACGATGCAGGAATGCGGATTGCCCACAATATCCCGCAACACGAGGTCATCCTCACTGTATTCGAGGATCCCCTTCATGTTCGACTCCGCCGCCTTCTTGAATGCTGCATTGATTTCTTCCTTCGTGACGTCTTTTTCCAGTTCGGCAGTGAAATCCGTTATGGAGCCGTTCGGCGTGGGAACGCGCAACGAGACCCCGTCCAGTTTTCCCGCAAGTTCCGGAATCACTTTGCCGACCGTTTTCGCTGCTCCTGTTGTCGTCGGAATAATGTTGATGGCTGCAGCGCGCGCACGACGCAAATCACTGTGAGGAAGGTCGAGAATACGCTGGTCGTTCGTGTACGAGTGAATCGTATTCATCAAACCGCGCTTGACCTTGAAGCTGTCATGCAGCACTTTGACCATCGGCGCGAGGCAATTGGTCGTACAGGAGGCGTTGGAGATGATGTGATGCTTTGCGGGGTCATACATCTTGTCATTAACGCCGAGGCAAATCGTGACATCGGGCTTCTTCGCGGGGGCGCTGAGGATGACTTTTTTTGCACCTTGTTTGATATGGTCGCCCGCGGCTTCTCCATCGGTGAAGTGCTTGAGCCCCGTGGACTCCACGACAATATCGACGCCGAGGTCCTTCCAGGGCAGCTTGGTATGGTCTTTCTCTGCAAAAACTTTGACCGGTTTGCCGTTTACCACCAACGTCGAATCTTTGAGCTCGATTTTGCCGGGAAACTTCCCGAAAACTGAATCGAATTTGAGCAAATGGCCGAGCGTCTTGGGGTCTGTAATGTCGTTCACTGCAACGAATTCTATTCCTTGGTCATTGCAGCCGGCACGAAGGACATTGCGTCCGATTCGGCCGAAACCGTTTATTCCTACTCGAACTGCCATATCAACCTCCAGGTATTGATTTTTCTTGGTCGGAATGAACTGAGAACATGGTCAAGGTAGAGAGAAATGGAGGGAAATGCAAGAAATGCGTTTTGACACTTCAATGTTCTTTTGGTAAAATTCCCGACGCCAACCACTCAACGTGATTCGGTTTTGCACCTACTGTCCAGGATTGGTTCTTATGACTTTTAGATTTCCGAAAACCTCTCTTGTTCTCATCGCTTTTGCTTTCTTCGCGTGTGAAAGGAAAGGAGACGAAGGCGAGCAGCCTCAAGTAGCCGCTTGGCAACTCGTCGGCAGCCAGGTGTGCGCTGACTGTCATCAGGATACATATAGTGATTTCATGCAAACCGGGATGGGCCGGAGTTTTGGCGCTGTCAATCCGGAAAAACTTCCGAAGGCAATGAAGTTCGGCAAAACGGTGTACGACCCGAAGCGGGACTTCTCTTACACGGCCTTCCTCCGAAACGGAAAAGTGATCATGAGAGAATTCCGTCTTCGGGGAAACCAGGTGGTGTATGAACAAGAGCGTTCCGCTGCTTTCCAAATCGGGAGTTCCAACCACACGGTCAGTTTCATCGAAAACCATACAGGGTACCTGTTTGAAATGCCTCTTACCTGGTACTCGAAGAAACAACTCTGGGACTTGAGCCCCGGCTACCGCGAGAATAACCAGCGATTCGACAGACCGATCAACAGCACGTGCATCAACTGCCACAATGCCCCGATGCCGGCGACAAAGCAAACCAAAAACCACTATGAGCGCGTCGAGCAAGGCATCAGCTGCGAAACATGCCATGGACCTGGAAGCTATCATGTCGAAGTGGGACGCAAAGGCCAATTCAAAACGGTGAACGTCCAGCGAACGATCAAGAATACAGCTCGCGAGAGCCGGGAAATCCAGATGGACATGTGTCAGCGCTGCCATCTGGAAGGGTTCAG
>CAYIBG010000032.1:0-14201 GCA_964361365.1 uncultured Ignavibacteriaceae bacterium
TGTCGAAAACTGAAGCGTATCTCAAACAAGAGCAAGAGCTCTTCGGCGATACGCTGTATGTCGAAAGGAATCAGACCGGCATGAATTCGTCTCCGCCATCTCCCCTCCGGCCGGAAACCGACTTGTTTGGAAAACCGGTTACGGCTCCGGTCAAAGGAGTTCAGGAGTCAACGGTGCAATACAAGTACCCGAACGACCCGTGGGTGGGTGCGCAGACGCTGGCGGACCTGAATCGCATGATCTGCACCTGCACGAAGTGTCCGCTCGGTTACACGCGTACGAACTTTGTGTTCGGCGTGGGGAATCCAAGAGCAGAAATCGTGATTGTTGGTGAAGCGCCGGGAGCGGAGGAAGACGCTCAGGGCGAGCCGTTCGTCGGGCGGGCGGGACAATTGCTGAACAAGATTCTGGAAGCGATTCGCTTCAAGCGCGAAGAAGTTTACATTTGCAATATTCTGAAATGCCGTCCGCCGAACAACCGGGACCCGCAGCCGGAGGAAATCGACGCCTGCGAGCCGCACTTGTGGAAGCAGCTGGAGATCCTGAAACCGAAAATGATCCTGTGCCTGGGCCGCATCGCAGCACATGTGCTCATGAAGACGAATGTCTCACTTGGTCAGCTCCGCGGCAAAGTACACGAATATCACGGCATCAAGCTGATGGTCACATACCACCCGGCAGCATTGCTGCGCAACCCGAACTGGAAGCGCCCATGCTGGGAGGATGTGCAGATGTTCCGGAAACTGTATGACGAGATGAAAGCCTGACGACCTTCCGAAGGTTGCAGGGTGAGACTTCCGAAGTCTCTTGAGAGTTCTGGGGTAGACTTCGGAAGTCTGAACATGACCTTCGGAAGGTTTACAAGCAAAAAAAACAGCGAGAAAAGTGGAAGACGTTCGAAAACAGTTGTATAAGCAATATGTCTCAAAGTTTAAGACGAGCCACACGCAACGCGACGAGCGGCGTTTGCGCGAGTACTGGAGCTGGTGCAGTTTCAGGTATCTCCCTGTCCTCAGCCGCCTCGGCAAGGACGAGCCCATCCTCGAGCTCGGCTGCGGACCCGGCTACATTCTCGAATTCCTTGCTGCACAGGGATTCCAAAACGTGCAGGGCATCGACATTTCCAAAGAGCAAGTGGGCGTGGCGAAATCGCGGGGGCTGCGTGCATCCGTTGCCGACGTTTTTCAGTTTCTTCGCAGGCAGAAGAAACAGTACAGCGCCATTATCGCCGTCGATTTCGTCGAACATTTCACAAAAAAAGAATTGCTTTCACTGTTCCCCATGATTCATTCTGCGCTCCGGAAAGACGGGTTATTGCTTCTTCAAACGCCGAACGGACAGGGGCTGTTTCCGGGACAAGTGATCCATGGCGACCTGACGCATATGACGATTTTCGCGCAGGATTCCCTCGAGCACATTTTAACGCTCGCCGGCTTCCGGGACGTCCATTTTTCGGAAACGGGTCCAGTGCCCGATACGATTGAAGGAAAACTCAGGACATTCTTGTGGAAAATAATTCGTGAAACGATCCGCATCGTTCGCCAGATCGAAGCAAAGAATTCTTCAAAGTTGTGGACAGAAAGCTTCATTTGTTGGTGTAAGAAATGATGCAATCCCGACCTTCCGAAGGTTGCAGGGTGAGACTTCCGAAGTCTCTTGAGAGTTCCGGGGTAGACTTCGGAAGTCTGAAACATGACCTTCGGAAGGTTTTCAGGTCCCGGCAATAATATGAGCACCAACTCCTACATCCAGAATCTCAAGCAAGCCTGGCGCGATGAAATGATGAGCGCTTTGAACTACCGCAGACTCGCGGAGCGGGAAAGAAACAAGGACCGGAAAGCCATTCTCATCAAGATGGCGGAGGCGGAAGACAAACACGCCGTCCGCTGGGCCCAGCGCCTCAAGGATCTCGGCTCGGACCCTGGCACGTACAACGAAACACTTGCCGAGCGTGCACGCCGCTGGGTCATGCTCCGAAGCTCTCCCGAAGTCGCCGTGCGGATGCTCGAGGCCAACGAGGCCGGAGCCGATTCGCTCTATGAAACCATGATCACACAAGCGGATACCAAAGCGGACAAGAAAGCGATTCTCGAGTTCCAAAAAGAAGAAAAATCGCACAGCCTGATACTGGAAGACATGGTGGACGGGCGCGGTCATCCCGCGCACCACCCTCAAAGCAAGCTAGACGTCATTTTCCGGCGCGAGAAATGGCACGTGCGGGCCGGCGGCTGGATCGGCCAGGCGATTTACGGCGTCAACGACGGCCTTGGCGCCGCGTTCGGCGTCGTGAGCGGCGTAGCAGGCGCCACGAACACCAACAGCGATTTCGTGATGCTCAGCGGGTTTGCGGCGGCGATCGCCTCTGCGCTCTCCATGGGCAGCGGGGCCTACCTTGCGACTAAATCCGAGCGCGAGATCTACGAGGCGGAGCTGGAACGCGAGAAAAAGGAAATTGAGGAAAACCCGGAGGAAGAAAGAGAAGAGCTGGAGTTGTTCTACCAGCTGAAGGGTTTTAGCGCGAAAGAGGCAAAGAAAATGGTGGCACGGCTTGCGAAAGAGCCGGAACAGATGCTCAAAACGCTGGCTCACGAGGAATTGGGCCTCTCCGAGCAATCGTTTCCGAAACCCTGGAGCGCAGCGGCGAGTGCGACAATTAGCACAGCGCTGGGAGCGATGGTGCCGGTTCTGCCGTTTTTGTTCTGGTCCGGCATGACGGCTTTGATTATTTCTTTCATCGTGAGCACGGTTGCACATTTCATCGTAGGAGCCTCGAAGGTTGTCGTCACCGGACGCTCGTGGCTCAAGAGCGGGACGGAAATGACACTTGTGGGACTGGGTGAAGCAATTGTGACATACATGATCGGCTTGTGGATCGCACCGTTGATTGGGTGACAGGGTAGAGTCCGACTCGTAGTCGGACTTACGACGCCCCCGGATTTGGCTTCGGGCTGGCAGGTACGTATCTTATAACATTGATTGTGGTGGTTCTCCTGTGTATTTCCCGTGCAAGTGGTTTGCGGACTTGAAACGTAGGCGCAAGGATTGGTGGTTGAGCTATGCGTGATAACACATGAGGATCTCATCAAGTAATTGCTCGTGCGTTACACCGGGTAGGCTGAATCGAATTTCTCGATGATTTTCCTATATTGTAACCAAAAGGATTTCACATGGCTGAACCAAGAAAAATCTTCGATCTAACCATTCCCTCTATCACCACCGAGGGCCGCGTTCCGCCTCAGGCTGTCGATATCGAGATGGCCGTGCTCGGAGCCATGCTGCTGGAAAAAGAAGCCATCGGCAAAGCGTTCGAGGTGCTGAACGAGAACGTCTTCTACAAGCCCGCACACACGAGCATCTTTAAAGCGATGATCGAGCTCTTTGAAAAAAGCGAGCCGGTGGACCTCATCACGCTCTCAGAAGAATTGCGCCGGCGGGGTGAGCTGGAAAAAATCGGCGGCGAGTATTATCTCACCGAGCTGACCTCGAAAGTCACGAGCGGTGCGAATGTGGAATACCACGCGCACATCGTGCTCGAAAAAGCGCTCCTGCGACAGCTCATCGCAACGTCGTCCGAAGTCATACAGCGCGCATTCGGCGATACGGAAGACCCGCTCGACCTGCTGGACACCGCCGAGCAGCGGATCTTCGACATCTCCGAGCAGCGGATGAAGAAGACCTTCGTCTCGATGAACACCGCCGTCCACAGCACCATGGAGATGCTGCAGAGCATCCACGGCAAACACAGCGGCGTCACCGGCGTGCCGACAGGGTTTACGGATCTGGACAACCTGACCGGCGGCTTTCAGAAATCCGACCTCATTATCGTGGCGGGGAGGCCGAGCCAGGGCAAAACTGCGCTCATCCTTTCCATCGCACGCAACGCATCCGTGCTGCACGATAAATCCATCGGCTTTTTCAGTCTGGAAATGTCCAACCAGCAACTTGTCATGCGCCTGATTTGCGCCGAAGCGAGGGTAGACGCGCAGAAGGTCCGCACGGGCCGCCTGCCGGAGGACGAATGGCGCAAGCTCAGCACGAGCGTGGGAAGATTGTACAAAGCCAAGATGTTTATCGATGACACGCCGGCGCTGGGCATTCTTGAATTGCGAGCGAAAGCACGTCGCTTAAAAGCCGAGCACAATGTGGACATGATCGTCGTGGATTACCTGCAGCTCATGCAGGGACCGAGGCAAGCGCCAAGCCGTGAGCAGGAAATCTCAGCGATCTCGCGCTCGCTCAAAGCGCTGGCCAAGGAAATCGATGTGCCGGTCGTGGCGCTCTCGCAGCTGAACCGCGCGGTGGAAGCGCGCAGCGACAAGCGCCCCGCGCTGTCGGATTTGCGCGAATCGGGCGCCATTGAGCAGGATGCCGATGTCGTGATGTTCGTGCACCGGCCTGAGATGTTCGGCATCATGGAAGAAGACGGCCAGCCGACGGAAGGTTTGGCGCACATCATTGTTGGCAAGCAGCGCAACGGCCCGACGGATACGGTGAAACTCTCGTTCATCAAGCAATACGCTCGCTTCGAGGGCTACAAGCCGCTGAGCGTTGAGATGCTGATGCCGCCCGAAGGTGGCCCGGAGATGCCGTTTTAAGTAACCCGATCACGGTGAGAGAATCATGTCCCGAGAGAAGAAGTGGGTTCGAAGCGCGCATTCAGCAACACTGTTTACGAGAGCATCCCTCGACTCCGCTCGGGATGACTTAGGTTTTTGCTTTTTCTAAGAAAAAACAATAATAGTCGTGCTGAGCGAAGTCGAAGCACGCACTCTGCGTGAGTATGCCTGAAGCTTGGGTCTACATTCTTCTCTGTTCTGATGGGACTTACTACACCGGCAGCACGATTGACCTTGACAGTCGGATTGAGGAGCATCAAGCTGGTGTGTATGATGGTTACACGGCAGCCCGTCGCCCTTTGAAATTACTCTGGTCGGATGATTTTCCTGACAGGGATCAAGCATTCGATGTTGAGCGGCAAATCAAAAAATGGTCACGGAAGAAAAAAAAAGCTTTGATGGCTGGAGATTTTCAATTGCTTCACTGGTTGTCCGAGTGTAAGAACGAAACACATTTTAGAAACAGGCGTCCTAAGATAAAGAACAAGTCTCGCTGAGTCGCGTTAACGAGAGCATCCCTCGACTCCGCTCGGGATGACTGAGGTTTTTGTTTTTTCTAAGAAAAAACATAGAGTCGCGCTGAGCGAAGTCGAAGCGCGCACTGAGCATGTTGGACTCACCAGCGCATCCCTCGACTCCCCGCCTGGCTCTGCGATGGCTCGCACAAAGGCGGGCAGGCGCTCGCGATGACTTGTATCTATTTTGAGAAAGATGCTAATAAGAATGCGACACTATTTAACAACATTCTCATTCCTTCTTCTCGCATCCTTTTCTCCTCTCCACGCCCAGGAAGGAACATGGACCCTTAGCGGCTCCACCGGAGTCGTGATACTGACATTGAAAGACGTCGAAGGCGACAACCGGAGAGACGTGGAGCTCTGGAACCTGCTCGAAAAGATCCCTATCGGAAACTTCCAGCCGCTGGATTACGCGCTGGGTTTTGCCGTTTCGGGCAGCTACCGATTTGACCGGGACATTGCGCTTACGTTTGGGGTCACGACGTTCCGCAAAGAAGTCGCCACGTCGTACCACGGGAGCGAGGCTTCGCTCGAGATGCGGAGAGTCGTCGGCACAACGGATTTCAAACTCGGGCTCGCCTACTACCTGCCCCGGACGTTCCAGGATATCGAGTCCTACTTTCTCGTCGAGCTCGGCAGCATGCGGTCACGCGCCACGGCAGACGCATTTGGTACACGAACGGGAAAAAACGCCGACTCAACCATTACGCTTATCACCTACAACTCGCAGGGCGTTTACGAAAAATCAAAGCTCGTGGTCACAACAGGATTCGGCGCGACGAGCCGCATTTTTTCCAACGTCTTTCTGAAGCTTGAAGGGATATACAAGTTCGCTAAAATCGGAAAAATCGACGGGGAACTGGTACAGTTCGGGACACCCGTTCCACACACCACCTCCATCGATTTTGACTACTCATGTTTTTTCATCACCCTCGGGTTTGGAATGGAGCTCTGACATGATGAACCGCAGAAAATTCCTTGCAACAATTCCCGCCATCGGTCTTTCCACGAACCTTGCGTCCGTTCAATTTCTTGCGGAAGACGAGGCATCGATTTGCACGAAGAAGTTCGAGCTGGCGGTCTCCTTGAACCTTCAAAAGCTGCCCATCGGAGACGCCGTCGTTGGAATCGGAAGAACGTTTCTCGGGACCGAATACGTTGCCAACGTGCTCGAAGTACCCGGTGAAGAACGGCTCGTTGTGAATATGAGCGGACTGGACTGTGTTACCTTCTACGAGAATGCCCTGGTTCTTGCCCGTTGCATGAAGAAGAATAAGATGACGTTCGACGACTACAAGAACGAATTGCAATTCATCCGGTATCGCGGCGGTGTCATCAATCAATACCCGAGCCGCCTGCACTACACCTCCGACTACATGTTCGACAACGAGAAGAAGGGTATCTGGAAGAACGTCACAAAAGAAATAGGCGGCGTCCGCTACAACAAGACGATCAATTTCATGTCCACCCATCCGGATTCCTACCGCCAGATTAAGGGGAACCCCGGGTTTCTCAAAACGATCCAGGAACAGGAAAAAGAAATGAACTCAAGAGAAACGTACCACATCCCGAAGAATCTCGTGTCGGGCATATCCGACAAACTCAACAACGGCGACATCATTGGCATAACGACAGACATGGAAGGGCTGGATACGTCGCACACGGGCGTCGTGATGCGCCAGAACGGGGCGGCATATTTTCTCCATGCGCCTCTTGCCAGCAAGAAAGTGACGATTTCCGAAAAACCGCTTGCCGAGTATCTTGCGGGCAACAAAAAGCAAATCGGCATTATGGTGGCGAGGCCGCTGGAACCGTAATTGATAGACGATGAATCGACTCGAGATTGTGAAAGGCGACATCACCAAACAGCACGTTGACGCCATCGTGAACGCCGCCAACACGTCGTTGCTGGGTGGCGGGGGAGTGGACGGCGCCATTCACAATGCGGCGGGTCCGAAGCTGCTGGAAGAATGCAGGACGCTTGGCGGCTGCGCGATGGGAGAGGCGAAGATCACAAAAGGTTACAAACTGCCGGCAAGACACGTTATTCACACTGTCGGACCCGTGTGGCGGGGCGGCGTCAACGACGAGGATTCATTGCTGGCAAGTTGCTACGAGAAGTCGTTTGAGCTTGCTGCCCGGCACCGTCTCACGTCGATCGCATTTCCTTCCATCAGCACAGGCGCTTACGGGTTTCCGGTCGACCGTGCTTCAAGAATTGCCATGATGGAAATCGAAAAAGCACTGAGCATAAACAAAAGCCTTCAACGAGTTATCGTCGTGTGTTTCGACAAACGCACGTATGATTGCTACATGCAAACAACAACAGTCCGATCCAACCTGACAAGCACATGAAATCTCTTTCGAAAGCTATTCTTGCAGTCACGCTTTTTTTGCAGGGGGTTATCGCACAGCAGCCAATCCTGAGTCCGCGTGATTCAACCGAAGTGCGGTTCAACGGCAAGCGGATTTTCATCGATTACGGCAGCCCGTCGATGCGGGGGCGGAAGATTTTTGGCGGGTTGAGGCCTTTCAACGTGTGGTGGCGGACGGGCGCAAACGAGGCAACTTCGTTTGTCACGGATGCAGACCTGATCATGGGCGATAGTGTGGTCCCCAAAGGCGAGTATACCCTTTACACCATGCCCACGGAAACAAAGTGGACGCTCATGATCAACAAAGAGACGGGGCAATGGGGTACGGTGTACCATCCGGAATATGACCTGTTCCGGCTGCCGCTCAAAAAACGAACACTCAAAGAGCCGGTGGAAAAACTGAAAATAACGCTTGAGAAAATCGATTCAATATCCGGAGTTTTGAAAATTTCGTGGGAAACGACAGAAGTATGGATCAATTTTAAGATGAAGAACAACAAGAAAAACAGTCAGAAGGGAAGGTAATGCCAACCAAGATTACGGCGCGAACGAACGGGAGTATACGAGTGGAGGGAGATTTCGAGCTGTTCGACAAGGAAGGGAACAAGTTTGACTTGTCCGGCAGAACTCAGATTGCTCTCTGCCGCTGCGGGCACAGCAAAGACAAGCCGTTTTGCGACAGCACGCACAAGGAAATCGGTTTTCAATCGGAGATCAAAGCGCGTAAGTTGCCGCCCCCGGTGCCGAAGGTGTAGAGTCCATTTCTTAAATGGACCTCATCAGCCAAATAGTCCGATTGTGAATTCGACTCTGCCCTGCAATGCACACAAAAATCTCCGGCAAGCCTCCCCGTTACGATCGCGACAGCTCCACTTACTTCTTAACATTCTGCACATTCGACAGAAAACCGCTTCTCGTGGGCGGCGTGGCAGATTTGATGGTTGAAAACATCAAGTTCTACTCGAATCGACTGGAAGAAATGACCGCGTACACGGTGATGCCGGACCACGTGCATCTATTGGTGGGGGTTGAGAAGGTGAAACATATGTCTGATTTCCTGCGGGACATGAAGAAGCATACATCCAAAGAGATCAAAAAAAAGCTTTCACTGGGCGCGGTCCACGTATGGCAACGTGGAACAATGGACCATTGTATTCGAATATCAGATTCGAACGATGATTTCGAGAACCACCTCTACTACATTTTCTACAATTCTTGGAAACATCTGGGAACTTCTCCGAAGAACTTTCTTCATCACAATTTCATGCAATTCGTCGAAAAAGGAATGTTTGATATCGACTTCTATTCCTTTGACGAGAGCAAGCACGCCGCTTTCAAAATGTACGAGTAGAGTCCATTTCTCAAATGGACCGTATCAGCAAGTAGTCCGATTACGAATCGGACTCTACCCTCGCTGCCTCACCGCTTCAAACAAGAACGCTGCACTGGCGCTTGCCACGTTGAGCGAGTCGACTCCCCGTTGCATCGGAATGGAAACCCGGTTGGTGCATGCTTGCAGCACCTCCTTTGATACCCCGTTTCCTTCACTTCCGAACACGAAACAAACGTTGCCCTTTAAATCTATTTTCGCAAGCCGGCTGTCGCCGGAGGGATGAGCCGCAATTACCCTCATGTCATGCGCAGACCGCAACTCTCTGAGTTGCGCTGAGAGGCTTGTGCAAGGAACAACCGGCAGCGAGAAAACTGTGCCCATGGAGTTTCGCACAGCTCTTCGTAAATAAGGACTGCTCGACGTTTCTCCCACAAGTAGCGCCTGAATTCCAAACGCGGCGCAATTCCGCACAAGGACGCCGAGGTTTTCAGAATTTGTCAGGCCATCGACCGCTGCAAAGAAATACGGACGGGGAGCGGTTTTGACAATATCCTCCACAGCGGGAGGCTTCGGGATTTTTCCCACCGCCATGATTCCCTGGTGCAGACCAAAACCAACGATGGATTCCAGTAAATTCTTGGCAGCAACATAGACGGGAATGTCCTGCCGATCCTTGAGCAAAGGCTGATATTGCTCAAGCCATTCTTCCGTCATGAGAGCCGAAACAATGACAAGGTTACTGGCAACCAGTCTTCGGACGACTTTTTCCCCCTCCGCAACAAAGATCCCGCTCTTCTCATGCTCAACCGGTCTCCGCATGGTGCGGTAGGGTTGGAGCGCAAGGTCTTCGAGGTTTTTGATTCGGATGATGTTCATCATTGGTAGGTCGGCGTGAACGCCGACCTACCAAGATTACAAAGAACTTCTCCAAAATGCTTTCCATGCTCCTGAATTCTTGATACATTCTATGCAACGATGAGCAAGTCAAAACCTCATGTCGTTGTCCTCGGAAGCGGGTTTGCGGCTTTCAGTCTGGCCAAGCAAGCCGACCTCTCCTTGTTCGACCTGACGCTCGTCAGCCCCCGCAACCATTTTCTATTTACGCCTCTCCTTCCAAGTACGACTGTCGGCACAATCGAGTTCCGGAGTATTATCGAACCGATCCGAATTGCATGCCCGGCGGCAAAATTCATCCAAGCTGTTTGCAAGAATATCGACCTCAAGAAGAAAACAATTCGCTGTGAAGGATCGCCGCCTGAAACGAAGTTCGTGCTTTCTTACGATATCCTGGTGATTGCCGTCGGTTCCAGCGTGAACACCTATGGAGTTCCGGGCGTCCGTGAGCATGCGCTGTTCCTGAAAGACCTTTCGGACGCAAGAAAGATTCGCCAGCGGATCATCGATTGCTTTGAGCAGGCGGCCCAGCCCAACATGTCTGACGAAAAGCAGCGGCAATTACTGCATTTTGTCGTGGTGGGTGGGGGGCCGACGGGTGTGGAGTTTGCCGCCGAGATGCACGATTTCCTCGAAGAAGACATCACGAAGACGTACCCGGGGCTTTCGGGCAAGGTCAGCATTGTCCTTCTTGAGGCAATGGAACACATCCTGAATACATTCGATGCCGCACTGAGTGAATACACGGCAAGGCTTTTCAAACGTCAGAATATCCAGCTTCGCACCGCATCACCCGTGAAAAAGATCGAGGCTCGGAAAATTTACCTGAAGGATGGCACAGCAATTCCGTACGGGCTTGTGGTATGGACGGCGGGAGTAGGTCCATCGGATCTTGTAAAGTCTTTGCCTCTGCCAAAAGATAGATCATCGAGAATTCTCACCGATGATTCTTTCAGAATACCGGGATATGATGATGTCTTCGCGATGGGGGATTGCGCTACGCCAAAGGGAAAAAACTTTCCGGAAACGGCCCAAGTTGCACAGCAGGAAGGGAAATATCTGGCCGCGGCCCTTGCGAAGAAAATCAAAGGAAAGGAAGTGCGGCCGTTTCATTATCGCCACTACGGAATGCTGGCTTACGTCGGAAGCAACCGGGCCCTGGCAGACCTTGCGAACATCAAGGGAAAAGGATTCTCCACCTGGCTCTTCTGGCGGTCGGCTTACCTGACGAGGTTGGTGAGTTTCAAGAACAAAGTGCTCGTAATTTTCGACTGGTTTAAAACATTTGTTTTTGGAAGGGATATCAGCAGGTTCTGAACGAATGTTGGAGCGTTGACATTCCGCCGAAATCGTTGTATCATGCCCGGCGCATCAAAGGAGCACAACCCATGAGCATCAAAGAGAAAATGCACGGTGACGTAGCAGTGATTTCCCTCAAAGGAAACCTTATGGGGGAGCCCCACACGACGGAACTCCGGGAGAAAGTCTACGGCCTGCTCCAGGAAGGATTCAAAAAGATGGTCCTCGACCTCAAGGGAGTGCGTTGGATCAATAGCTCCGGCCTCGGAGCCCTCATCGCATCCCTCACATCTGTGAAGAACAAGGGCGGCGACCTCCGGCTTGCGTGCCTGACCGACAAGGTGGAAAGCGTCCTTGCTGTCACCCAGCTTGTGAAAGTATTCAAAGAGTACGAAACGGTCGACCGCGCGGTCGCAAGCTACAAGCAGTAAGCCTTCGAGGCTTACATGGCGAACCCCACCAAAGTCTCCTCCAGGCTCGACAAGAAAGTAGCTGTCCTCGAAATCTCAGGCGACATTTCCGACCAGTCGGATGAAATGATTCTCGGCGCCTATCGCGCAGTAACCTCTAAAGGCGCCAAAAACATCCTCCTGAAATTCCACCCCGAGATGTTTATCAACAGCGCCGGCCTCCGCGTTCTCATCTCTCTCGCTCTTGAGTGTCAGAAAAACAAGCAACCCCTCCGCGCCACTGGCCTCTCCTCGCACATGCGCAAAGTTTTCGATATCATCGGACTCACCGAGCATCTCGGTATTCACGAGACAGAAGCGGCAGCAATTAAGGGCTGGTAAAGCAGTATTGTAACTCCTGCGGACTGTTTTTAGGAGTCCAGATATAGCCGTGTTCTGGATTACGCAAAGGCAAGTGGGAATGAGAGAAAAAATTCGTGTTGAGCCAACGGATTGCACCTTGCACTTTGATGTAGCTTCTGAACATTTTCCAACATACAGGCAATCCTGATATTCAATGAAGCGTAAGGTTCTCATACTTCTGGCTATTGCGGTCGTGATAATCGCCGCAGGCTGGCTCATACCGCAGCTTTTTGTTTATAACCGTAATACGGTACTTTTCCTCGGTGGAATCATAGTAGGCACAGGATTGGCTTTATCTAATCTTACAGCCTTATTCATTTTCAAACTCTTCCATGTAGATCGTTCGCGCCTGTCAAAACCAAACCGCTGGGCAATAAGTCTCGCCGTGGTCTTCACGGGCGTCTCTTTTGCTATGCTGCTGAATGCCATCGCTGCAAAACCGCTCTCACACCTTCTTTTTGGTAAAGTAAGCTGGAGGGTATTTAGCACTCTCGATGAATTTATCGCCCTGAGCTTTAGCGTCTTACTTTTGATGAGCCTGTTTTATGTTTTGCTCAGATTGTATGAAGAGACTCTTGCGAAACGTGCAAAGCGTTTTTCGCGGCAGTCATTCCTGGAAGGAGGTTGGAAACTAACAGTAAAACTCCTTATTGGCGGTGTGATTGTTTTTGTGCTGACACTTTCTCTCTCGGCAAGCGACTGGGTAAAGAAAGTGCAATACTTTTTAGATCAGCCGTCCCGCTTCTATGGTGGGCGTGAAACAAATGATTCCATCGGAATCGTTTTTGTATATAGTGAGGGGAAGAGCCATGAATGGTACTTCAACACGATGCATCGGATTTGTTCCGGGCTTCGAGACGCGGGAGCCAAAGCGGTTTTGGTTCCTCTTCCGCCCCGCTTTACCCCAAGAGAGTCAAATGCAAAATCACTTGAAAGAATCTCCAAGCTGGGCCTAACAGTGTTCGCCATTCCTCCGGTGGAAACGGGCGAATATGCGGTTAGTCATCCAATGAATAACAAGGTCGGGCTCGACTGGGGAGTTACCAGCGTTGGGAAACATCAACTTCCATCGGGGATTTGGCCATATCCCAGGTTTTATCCCTTAGCCTTCCGAGAAACGAATCAAGGGGATCGTGTTCCAGATGCAGCGATTCAAATTGTTCGGAAGTTTCTTGGTGAGGGGAAAGAAATAGCAATTTCTACTGAGGGTCAAAGCTTCAAAATTGGTCGTTTCCAAATAGGTTTGTACACAGATGAATCAGCTCCAATTTTCAATCGACTCAACCAATGGAGCGGCTCGATGATTAGGATTTCCGGGAATGAGAACAGTAATTCGCTTGAATACTTTCCTTGGCCTGGCGGCGACCGAATGCTGAAGACAAACGCACTCTCAAAATTTAAGGAAAAAATCGTCGTAATTGACCCGGGTGAGACGATCGCGCCATTCCTCGAATTTGGCTTCACATATTCCATGATTATTCATCAAATTCTCAGAGAATATTCTGTCACGCCCCTCGACCGCTGGACATTCTATCTTGTTGCTGCTTTCATTCTCGTCGCAATTGCAATGTTCTGGCTTTACAGACCCTGGATTGCCTCTCTCGTCTTGATATTCTTAACTGTCGGCCAGGGGTTCCTCTACTCGTGGATGAACAGCCACTTTGGCCTCGTCGTTGAAGCTGTGCCACTCTTCATTACGGGTGTGTTTTCAATTGGCATGTTTGTGTTTGTTCGAGTAAATCACGAACGGAGCATGCTGCACGTCGCTGAAAAACATCGAGCCCTTCAGGAATTGCAAACGGCGCACGACATGCAGTTGGGTCTCATGCCAACATCGGATCCCGTCATCTCGGGCTTCGAAATCTCGGGCCTCACAAAAGCGGCTGATGAAGTGGGAGGCGATTTCTTCGACTATGTGTGGCTCGACGAGGCAAAGACGAGACTCGGAATTGCCGTGGCAGATGTCAGCGGCAAGGCGATGAAGGCGGCGATGACTGCGGTACTCGCAAGCGGCATGGTGTACCGTGAACTTGGCTCCAGGGACACGCCCAAAATCATCCTTTCAAAAATCAATAAGCCATTGTACGCCAAGACTGACAAACGGATTTTCACGGCAATGACGTTCGCACTCGTTGATTCGAACACAAAAACCCTGACCTTTTCGAACGCGGGGCAGATGTTGCCATTGTTGAAACGCAAAGGACAGGTTCAATCTTTGCAAGTCAAAGGGCCGAGGCTGCCCCTGGGGATTGTGGAAGATGTGGCATACGAAGAGACTCGAATCCAGCTTGAGTCGGGCGATGGTGTAATCCTGTACACCGACGGTATTCCAGAAGCGATGAATGAGCAACAGG
>CAYIBG010000033.1:0-5318 GCA_964361365.1 uncultured Ignavibacteriaceae bacterium
CCTCCGCCGGAGGCGGATTCATTCGTGCGCCACTGCGTGGTGCGGCCAGACGTTAGCCGCCATTGGCGTGCCTGAATAATGCCTCACCAATGAAGTGATGATATGCAGAAAGTAATCATATTCTTAATAGTATCGGCGGCAATTGTTTTTGTTTCGTGGGCATCCTTGCGTGATCCGCACACACACGGATTCTTCCGCTTCTTCGCTTTCGAGACCTTGCTTGTCTTGATCTTGCTGAACGTAGATTACTGGTTCCGTGATCCCTTCTCCGCCATTCAGATGATATCGTGGGTGCTGTTACTCTCCTCACTCATCCTTGCTGTGCACGGATTCTATGTGCTTCACACAGTAGGGAAACCGAAAGGCAAAGTCGAGAACACAACTGTGCTCGTAACGGAAGGTGCGTACAAGTACATTCGTCATCCTCTCTACAGTACATTGCTTTTGGGCGGGGCCGGAGTGTTCTTTAAGGATGTTTCTCTTCTTGCAGCTTCTCTGTTTTTGGCTACCTCTATCTTCGTGGTTGCCACTGCCAAGACCGAAGAATCGGAGAATCTCAAAAAGTTCGGCGCAGACTACGCAGCGTATATGAAGACAACCAAGATGTTCATACCATTTTTGCTTTGAGACGCCAACGGCGGCTAACAGCACGCATTGGGGTTGCAGTGATTCACGTAGCTAAAGTATCGCGTTATCATTAATCTAATCATTCAGCTTGGAGATTTCATGAATATCGAGCGTCTAAAAGCGTGGCTACCCCACCTAGCTAATATTGCAGTACTAGCAAGCATTATCATTCTTATTTTTCAGGTTCGCCAGAACACTCAGGCTGTGATAGCAGCTTCAAGTACTGCGCTTACTGACCAAAGCATCCAGTTTTTTATGGCTGGATTGGACAATCAGATCATATCGCGAGCACTTTACAAACATGGTGCAGGTGAAGAACTTACTGGTCTTGAAACAGCACAAATCATGAGGCTCCAGTACTTGAACTTTCGCGTTTTCGAGAATGCCTTCCTTCAGTATCTGCGGGGCTACTACGAAGAAAATGAATGGGAGCGCTACAGGAAGATAATCTCCCGTAATCTTTCTGATCCAATTGTCAAGGCTATGTGGGAAGGAAATCGCGGAATGGGATTCACTGCTGAATTCGAGCGAGAAGTCGACAACTTGCAACGAAGTCATCTAAAGTAACCCAACGACGGCTAACAAGCGTAAGCACGACGCTCCATCATTTGATAGGACAAAGTTGAAGCTATGTGAAAATTTAAAGAGTTCGCTCCATGCGCAACCATTCCGTTTACACTCCATTTGTTGCGCACGGCGTGGTTACGCCGGACGTTAGCCGCAATGGCCGCCCGGTGGAGGAGGGAAGTTCAATCGGCGAGATGAACTCGGAGTCTCTTGCCCAAGGCTTTTGCGTACTTTCCCAGGGTTGAGAGACGAATATCCTCGGAATGGTTCTCAATCCGTGAAATCGCGGACTTCTTTGTGCGGAGTTTTCTTGCAATCGCTTCTTGAGTAATGCCGGCCTTCTCTCTGGCTTGTCGGAGCATGACGCTGAATTCAAATGCATCATATCCCGATTCGAAGTTCTCGGCAAACTTCGGACTACGCTTTTTTCGATCTTTTATGTATCGTTCCACATCGCTCATGGCTTATTCCTCCTTTGTAGGTAATCAGTTCGACGCTGATGCGCCAGTTCAATTTCTCTGGATGGGGTCTTTTGTTGCTTTTTCGCAAACCCGCTTGTTAGAATCAGGAGAGTTGCTCCATCAAAGAACCCCAACAGTCGGTAGCTATTTCCACCCATTTGCACACGAATTTCCCAGAGGTGCTCAGTGTTTACAAGTTTCTTGAAATACTGTTGTGGAACCATGTTCAGTCTCTCGACCAACCGCAGTACCCAAATCACCTTCTGGGCGTTCCGGTCAGGGAGAGAGTCCAGAAACTCCTCCACGGGACATTTTCCAGCGGGCGTCCGATAGAATTGAATTGTTCGCACAAAGAAAGTTAACGTATTTGTGAACCATAATCAAGGACGGACGGCCACGTCGTATAACAGGCCGCACTACGACATTCGCTCATTTGATATGGCGAGACTCAATTCATAGAAAGAATTTTAAAAGTGCTCATTCAATGTCCAATCATTTCACTTCGTTCCATTCATTGGGCACGGCGTAATGCCCGCGGACGTTATGCGCAAGCAAAGATTCATTTTCTAGGGCGTTTTGCGGCACGAAGGAACGAGAAGCGTGCCATGTTATGCCGAAACCGTATAACACTCTTGCCAGTGAGCTGACCGGCGATAACTTGTTTGGGCTTAGCGCTTTTGGAAAATCTAACTGTGGCGTGTTATGCTGCGATGGAACATGCAGTCGTCTTACACGGAAACCATACAGCCTGAAAGATAAAGCTGAAGTAATGTTACCACCGCAGGACATGGCCTATCAGATGGGTGAGTTTGGGATAAAGGACCCAAACGGTTACGCGCTGATTCTTGGTGAAGACATTTCAAAGAAATAAATAGGAGAAATCTATGGTACGAATCGTTTTGGGCGTTATTGCCGGATTTTTTGCTTGGGCGATAGTGTGGGTCGGAAGCGAGAAGATTCTTTCGGCCATTTGGCCGGAGGGGTTCGGCGCGCATCAACGCGCGTTCGAAGCGGCCGTTGCCAATGGCGGTCAGTTCACAGCGGACACGACGCTTCTTCTCATGCATATTGTCCTCGGTTCAATAGTCTCGGTGATGTCCGGATTTCTGGCCGCGCTGATCGCCGGTGAAAACAAACGCGCGCCGCTAGTCCTCGGCTTTCTGCTGGTGGCCTTTGGTTTACTGAAGGTGGTTCTGTCCTGGCCGTATGTTCCCATTTGGTATCACGTTATCTTTACGGCGCTTCTAATTCCAATGACGATTATGGGCGGTAAACTGAAAACCACCACTTAGGAAAAAAGAAATGAGAATCATACTTGCAGGCATCGCGGGCGGTATCGCGATGTTTATCTGGAGCTTTTGTTCCCATACTGTTCTGCCGCTCGGCGAAGTAGTCGTCAGAATGCTGCCGAACGAACCCCGCTGATGGCGGCACTCAGGCCTCCTAACATCTGTTCAACCGTAGCCGCGCCAACGAGTGCTGCGACTACCACTAACATCTCAGGCGCGGCCCGGTCAACATGCCCGTTAGACAACAAGAAAATGCGTCCTTATACCATCTATCAGGCTTTTCTTCTTGTGCCGCAAAACGCGATTCATATAGAACTTTGCCTGCGTATAACAGGCGGCACTACGACCTTCGCGCATTTGATAAGGAACGGAAATGAATCGCATAAGAGCTGAAATTCTAACTCTTACGGGATATCTCTTCAACATGCCGTGAGGTCTCCCTTTTCTTTATGATATCCAAGATCATCGGCGTTGTTGGCGGAGCCGGCCCGTATGCCGGGCTGGATCTCGTCCATAAAATCTTCGACCACACCCTGGCAAGCACCGACCAGGAGCACCTCCCTGTTGCGCTGCTTTCTTATCCGGGTGAAATCCCTGATAGGTCTGCTTTTCTTCTCGGCAAATCTGAAGAGAACCCCGGCATCGCACTCGCTCACATTGTCCGCCAACTCGAATCACTCGGCGCCAGCGTTGTCGGCATCCCCTGCCACACTGCACACGCCCCGCTCATTTTTGACTCGATGAAAAACGAGTTAGCTCGCGAGGGTAGCCGTGCGCAGGTTTTGCACATCGCAGAACAAACCGCGCTGTTTGTCATGAAACATTTTCCCTCAAACCGCAGGCTTGGTATTCTTTCCACCACTGGAACACGAAAAGCCCAAATTTATTCAAAAGCCTTCCAATCTCAAGGGATCGCTTTTGTTGAACCAAGCGCCCAAGTCCAGGAAAACGTGCATCGCGCAATCTACGACCCAAATTTCGGCATCAAGGCAAAGTCGAACCCTGTTACCTCTCAGGCGCGTCAAATGGTCCTCGACGCCATCGCCGCGTTGAAGGCTGAAGGCAGTGAGGCGGTTGTCCTCGCATGCACCGAGCTTCCGCTTGCCATCGCAGAGAAAACTCTTTCCGGCATAGCAATTATCGATCCGACAGTCGCTTTGGCGCGTGCCCTCATCGAAGTCGTCAATCCTAAAAAGCTTAGACCTTTCGACTAGCTGTTTTGAATTCTCTGACTCTCATCAACCATGCAACAGTGCTTCTCCGGCTGGGTGGGGTCCATGTTCTCACCGATCCTGTCTTTAGTTGGACACTCGGTTATTACATCCCGCGACTCCGCAAACCGGGAATTCCCTTCAACGAACTTCCAACAATCGATCTTATTCTCATCTCGCACGCGGACTACGACCACCTGAACCTGAGGTCATTGCGCCGTCTGCGGCGCAGGCATCAATCAAGAATCGTTCTTCCATACGGGTTGGCCAAATACGGGAGGCGAGCCGGATTCAAAAACGTCGCTGAAATGAACCTGTGGAATTCGTTCGAGGAATCAGGATTTCGGATAACATGCGTTCCGGCGAAACACACGAATAAACGTCTTCCTTGGGATAGGAAGACAACGCTCGCCTGTGGCTATGTCATTGAAGCGGGTGGAACCGTTGTGTATTTCGCGGGAGACACCGGTTACGGCGAGCATTTCAAGGAAATTGCCGGACTATTCTCCATTGATATAGCTCTTTTGCCGATCGGGGCATACAAGCCGTGGGAATGGTTTAAAGAAATTCACCTTCATCCTGAGACAGCTCTTCGGGCGTTTGGCGACCTCCGTGCCAGGACTCTGGTCCCCATTCATTGGGGAACGTTCAAGATCAGCGATGAGCCGATGAACGAGCCGCCGGACCTTCTTTCCCGCTACGCCAGGAAGTCAGGTCTGGAGAAACAAATCTGTATACTTCAAAACGGAGAAACGTACGAGTGGTGAGCGTTTCAGCTTGCGGGTGATTGAATCTTGCCTTCCACGGTGGCGAGAAGAAGTTCGAGGTTAAAGGGTTTGCCAAGAAAGCTATCGATGCCCATTCTCAGCGCGGCCCGAATGACAAAGTTATCGTTAATCCCGCTCATGAGGATGAACGGGATGGCCTTGAACGCATCGTTGTGACGCACTCGTTCGTAGAAGTCCATCCCTGTCATTCCGCTCTGAAAGTTCAGGTCGGAGAGAATCAGGGCGGGCGGGTTTTGTTCGATGAGTTCGAGCGCTTTTTCGACGCTTTCGGCCGTCACTGCGTCATACCCGTGTTTCTTGAGATGCATGGCCAGCGAGACAACGATGCTTTTTTCGTCATCGACAATCAGGATGGTTCCTTTCGCGTGCGGCGAG
>CAYIBG010000033.1:5418-13900 GCA_964361365.1 uncultured Ignavibacteriaceae bacterium
AACGATGCTTTTTTCGTCATCGACAATCAGGATGGTTCCTTTCGCGTGCGGCGAGCTCTTCGCCCACAAGATCTTTGACTCCGCAGCGAGATGTTCTTCCATGGAGATATTGAATTTCCGCCTCATGATTTGAAGCACTTGATCTTCATTGTTTGAAATGGCGCCGTCCCGCCAGGCAATCCGGAGCGCTTCGACATAGGCGTCAATGTGAATCTGTTTTTCCAGTTCACGATGCTCATTGTCTGAAATTCGAAATAATGCGCGGGCTTTCTTCAATTGTTCGGCTTCGAGGGCATTGACCGCGCCGTCAAACCAAACTTCTTTGAGCATCTGTCGATAGACGTCGATCCGCCCCTCCTGCGAGGTCGGCGCTGTTTGTTGGGTCGGCGCGGGGCGGGGCGGGGGGGCCGGGACTTGCCTTGCTGGTTGTCCTTTCTCTTGCGTCATCAATTGGTCAATCCTGTCGGAAAACGCCTGGGCATAATAATTCGTCGGGTCGATGGCGTAGACTTTTTTAACTTCATCGAGCGCGAATTTGTACTGCTTGTACTGGATATACTGCTCCGCATTTTTCAGGAGATGCGAAATCTTTTCGACACGCTGATCCGTGCCGTCCTGGGTATCCTGTTGGTTCTGTTTGATTTTCAGCACGTGCTGGCGAACTCGTTCCTGGAACGAGATGGCGTAATAGTTCTTGGGGTCGTATCGAAGGGCCTGCTCAATTTCGTACAGGGCTTCATCGTATTTCCCCTGTTTCGCGTATATATCCGCTGCCCGGACATGCTTTGCGATGGCATCCTTGTTGAGGTTGGACGGCGGTTGTGGCTTTTTGAATAGCATGGGTCTATGACCGGAACTTCATTGAGAGGATAACTGTGACAAAATAACCAATCCGTGAGGAAGATACAAGCGGAGATTTTGGAGAACTTGACAAACCAGGCTGCATTTCGTAACATCCCACCGGTCGTTTAACGTAGAACTCATCTCATAGGAAAAACCATGGCAAGAATCTCGGTCCTCCTCGTCCTTGTCTCTCAATTGGCTTTATCCCAACCATCGTACCTCTACCAAGCCAGCCTCGTTCAGGCTGCCCCCGGCAAACTTCTCGAGCTGATCGACCTCTACAAAACTCGATTTGCGGCGGATTCTGCGATCGGTGAACCCCGTGCGTTCTGGATGCGTCACGCCCAGGGCGACAAATGGGACATCCTTATCCTTCTTCCCATGGGCAATTATTCCGATTACTATGCAGCTGACCGCATCAAACGGCGGGAGAGCATGCAACCAGCGACGCTGAGGAGGCAAATCAAGGAAGCGATCGCGTGGCAGGAAGACATTTTTGTATATGGTCCTGAGCCTGAGGAAATTCGTAAGAGGTTTTCAGGAGCCTCTTTTTTCCACCTGGAAATTTTCATCGCTCTTGCTGGAAAAACCGGGGAGCTTTACAAGGAGCGTGAAATGGAGAACAAGTATCAGAAGTCTCTCAAAAGACCGGAGAACTTTATTTTCGTTCGCGATCAGGGTGCTGCGTGGGATCTGTTTACGCTCGGAGGATACAGAGACCTGAAACACTACGCGGAGAGCGCAGATATTCCACCGGGTGAACAGGAAGCTGCGGCAAAATCGGCCGGGTTTGAAGGGGCAAATAAGATAGGCCCTTATTTGAGGACGCTCATTCGCGAGCATCACGATACACTTTGCAACACCGTGAGGTAAGCTCATCTCAAATCTGAGTAAGATCGCTTCACAACGCGATCCGTACCTCGCACTCCGCTATCCCGAATTCCGGCGCTACGTGGGCACATCGTTTCTTCTGACGTTCGCGATCCTGATACAGGAAGTCGTGATCGGCTACGAGCTCTACAGGATCACGCGAGACCCCCTCGTGCTCGGCCTGACGGGTTTGATGCAGGCCATTCCGTTCATCTCCCTCACACTTTTTGGCGGACATATTGCCGACCGCGTGAGCAGGCGTTCGATTATCCTGTGGACGATTGCCGGAATAACGGTCTCTTCATTATTCCTTCATGTTTTTGTAAGATACAGCGGTCAAGTTTCGCCGGGAACACTGGTCGTGGTCATCTACGCAGTTTTTCTCTTCATTGGGGCTTGTCGCGCTTTTGAATTCCCTGCGGCATCGGCAATCCGCGCTTCGCTCGTGCCCGTGGAAGCCTACGAAAACTCGTCCACCTGGAGCAGCATTTCTTGGCAAACCGGCACGATCGCTGGCCCGGCTGTCTCAGGATTTCTCTACATTTGGCTCGGGTTTGCCAACTGCCTTCTGGTCGTTGCCCTATGCCTTGCCGGAGCGTTCTTTCTCTTTTCTCGAGTGGAGGACAAATCGGTCGACGTTCAACCATCAAATGAACCCATTCTTCAAAGTTTGAAGGAAGGGCTCAAGTTCGTTTATCGGACAAAGTCCATTTTCTATTCCATTTCACTCGACATGTTTTCTGTGCTTTTTGGTGGCGTGGTTGCCATTCTTCCGATTTTCGCGGAGGACATTCTGCGTGTGGGACCTGAGGGACTTGGCATCCTCAGGGCCGCCCCATCCGTCGGCGGCGTGCTCACGTTGCTTTTCCTTTCCCGAATTTCCGTTATTGAAAACGCCTGGAGAAATCTGCTCGGGTCTGTGCTGGCGTTCGGCATTGCAACACTCGTGTTTGCCCTCTCGCCCTGGATGTGGCTTTCCACAACGGCTCTGTTTTTCACCGGAGCCTTCGACAGCGTCAGCGTTGTCATTCGAGCGACGTTGCTCCAGATTCTGACCCCGGACAACATGCGGGGCCGGGTGAACGCTGTGAACGGGATTTTCATCAGCTCCTCGAATGAGCTTGGCGCCTTCGAGTCCGGTGTTGCAGCCCGGCTCCTGGGTACAGTTCCGTCGGTGCTGTTCGGGGCAGCAATGACGTTCGTGACTGTGAGTTGGATTTATCTGAGATCAAAGGATCTTCTTCGGCGCAACATCCTCACGGCAAAAACGGACAAGGGTGACTGAACTTGACAAATGACGCCTCCTTTCGTAACATCGGAACGTTGCAAGTGAGGTATTCCAACTGAAATATCATTAAAAACAACCTACAGTAAGGAGGTAGTATGAAACGCCTGCTCTTCCTGGTTGCTTATCTGGTTGTCTCTGCAAATTGTTTTGCACAATCCCATTTCGGTGCGGGGGTCGGGTTTTACACTTATGCGACTCGCTGGTATTGGTATAGGTCTAGCGCCCCTCCAGGACTGAAGGAACGTTATCCGATCCACCTGTTTAACCGCCCTCAGGCCTTGGTCTACTATGAGAGCCCGTCCATCATTTCGTTGGGACCTTTGAGAACCAGCCTTCGGGCTGAATTTCTTTATGGTTTGGGAGGAGGAACTAAAGAAGATTGGACAGCAACGGGGGGATCGATTTCTGACGGTGGCACGACATTAAGCGGTGTCGCCGGGATAAAGATCTCAGTAGCTCTTCCTCTGCCAACCTTCGGATTGTCTCCGTACGTCACGCCGATGTTCCATTACTCTCTCTTGAATTCCAATGGACAAGGCGTCGCATCGAATTACACAGCTTATAACTACAACTATGCGTGGGATGAAAACCTGTACGCATTCGCGCTCGGATTCGGCGCAGAGTTCCGAATCCTCTCTTTCGTCATCAATCCCGAGTACCGATTCTTCGTTGCGGGTGGAACGGACACCGATTGGAGTGTGACTGGTTCTGTCTCGAACACCGGCCCCAGTTTTGGGGCATTCATCGTCATGGTTGGCATCGCCTTATGAACGGACGGAAGGTCGACATCAAAGACTATTTTGAGAACAAAAGCACGAATGTTTTGCGCACTTCGTTTGTTGCCTGCCTTTTATCACTGCACTTTTTGAGCGCGTTCTCCCAGAGCCGTCCAGCTGATTCCTCCATTGTGGTTTTGCTTGGAACCGGTATGCCCCGTCCCGACCCGAAGGCGCAGGGTCCCGCAACAGCTGTGATAGTGGGGAGCAAAGTATTCCTGTTCGACGCCGGGCCGGGAGTCGAGCGGCAATTGAGCGCGGCGGGTCTGCCGATCAACGGCGTTACAGCCGTGTTCATCACGCATCTGCACAGCGACCACACACTCGGTTATCCCGACCTGATTTTCTCGAGCTGGGTTATGGGCAGAAAGAAGCCGCTGGAGGTATACGGTCCGCATGGCCTCGCAAGCATGACTCAGCATTTGTATTCTGCGTTCGAGCAGGATATTCAAGTCCGCACGACGGGGCTGGAGCATCAAACGCCGCTCGGGTACCTGGTGAATGTTCATGAGATACAAGAAGGCGTCGTGTATGAGAAGTACGGAGTTCGCGTATCTGCGATCCCCGTGCCGCATGGAAACTGGAAAGAATCTTACGCGTATCGTATCGACACGAAGGACAGGTCTGTCGTTGTTTCGGGTGATACGAGGCCGAACGAGAAACTTGTCGAAGCGTCCCGGGGAGTCGATGCACTCATTCACGAGGTTTATCCGGAGGCGCGGCTTGCGCCGGAGAGGCGCCCCGGCGGCGAGGATTGGCCGAAATACATGCGTGAGTTCCACACGTCGGACAAGGAGCTGGGCGCGCTGGCGGCGCGGATCAAACCGAAGCTTTTGATTCTCTATCACGTTGTGCGGATGGGCGGGACGGATGAGGAAATGCTTTCGGCTATTCGGGCGGAGGGTTTTGGAGGACGGGTTGTAGTGGGAAAAGACCTCGAACGGTATTAGTACTATTTCCATGAAGTAACCGCAAAGCACGCAAAGAAGACGCAGAGAGCGCAAAGCCGAAGAAGATGTTCCTTATGTATTCCCCCAGAATAATACTCTGCGGTCTTCGCGCCTTCTCGGCGGACTCTGCGGTTTGCTTTTGAAAAAATGAAATGATAATTGCTATTAACCGTTGTTGAAAGGAAACCCTCATGCCGCAAAATCTCGGAAAGGCACTACTCTACGGGTTTGTCATCTGGAGTATTGGGTTCATTTGGGGGTCCGTTGTGTTCACGGTCCCTCAATTGAAGGATATTCCGTCCATCGCCTACGTCTCAGGATATCCGGCTATTAGCTTTCCCCTGTTGATCGCGTATCCATTCCTTGCGTCATTGTATACCAGGAACTACTTGAAGTCTGTTGGCAACAAAGTCGGCGAGGGATTGAGACTCGGAATTGCGATGGGTCTTGTAAACCTCATCCTGGATGTCCTCGTGTTGGTTCTTGTCTTTAAGAATGGACTCTCCTACTTTGCGTCGTTGACCGTTCTGCTCGGCTATGCCATCATGGTCGTTATTCCGGCAAGGGTCGGCAAAACATTTCAAACAGAAACACCAGCGTCTCAGGAAGGTCAGACCCGAAGAAACAAGTGACAGGAATAGGCGGAATTGTCTTGAGCCACAGGACTTTCCTCTTGACTTCTATCCACGTTTGGCTTATCTTAACGATTGAACAACTGCTCAATCGTTCATGTCATCTAATAAACACAACCACCAGGCCGTCATCCGTTCGGCGTCAAAAGCTGTTGCTGACCATGACCAAATCATCGACCTGAGCGAGGTTTTCAAAGTCCTCAGCGACCCCACCCGCCTCAAGATCGTCATGGCGCTCGTCAAGGAAGACCTGTGCACGTTCGATATTGCCCAGGTCCTCGGCATTACAGAATCGGGTGTTTCACACCAGCTTCGCCTCCTGAAAACGCTTCGTCTGGTAAAACATCGCAAAGAAGGCAAGATGGTCTTCTATTCACTGGACGACGAGCATATCGAAGACCTGATTCGCGTGGCCATGCGTCACATCTCCGAACCATGACAGCCTCTCGGCAAAGCACGTTTTTCATTCATGACTTGTGTTGCGCGACGGAAGAACAAACCATCCGCAAAAAACTTGAACAGCTGCGCGGGATTCAGTCCCTTGAGTTCAATGTCGTTTCTCACAAGCTCGTTGTCCGGCACTCCGCCGCCGAAGAAGAAATCCTTCGAGCGCTGAAGGACATCGGCCTTCCAGGCTATGTTGCGGATAAGTCTGTCGGAGCTGAAAAAAGCACATCAAACGATTTTCTTGCAGCGTTCCTCATTTCGGCCGCGTTCTGGGAGTTCGGGGGCATCTTTTCCTTTTTCAACGCTCCTGCCATGTTGCCAAAAGTCCTCTTCCTGATTTCCATCAGCTATGGCGGGATACCGATCGCGGCCAGGGGTTTTCGTGCACTAAAGAATCGCGTTCTCGACATCAATGTCCTGATGACGATTGCCGTTCTCGGTGCCGTCGGAATACAAAAATACGGCGAGGCTGCCGCCATCGTGGTGTTGTACATGTTTTCTCTCCTGCTCGAATCCAAAAGTACAGACAAAGCCCGCCAGGCACTCCAGGACTTGCTCAAATTCACGCCTCTCACTGCGACCGTGAAACGCAATGGGCGCGAAGTTTCCATCCCCGCAGAACAGATCAATGTCAGTGAAATCATTGTCATTCGTCCCGGGGAACGCCTCCCGTTGGACGGCGACGTGGTGAGCGGATCTTCTTCTATGGACCAGTCGCCCATCACAGGTGAATCAATGCCTGTCGCGAAACGAACCGGTGACACCGTGTTTGCCGGCTCCTTCAACCAGCTCGGGACACTCGATGTGCGGGTCACCAAAATTGCCACGGATTCCACGCTCGCGAGGATTATCCACCTTGTGGAGGATGCCCAGAGCAAAAAGGCGCCCATGCAGTCATTCGTCGAGCGGTTTGCTCTGTATTACACGCCGACGGTCTTTGCGCTTGCAATTCTCGTGGCGGCGGTCCCTCCCCTCGCCTTTGGCGCCGGCTTTCTCGACTGGTTCTACCGTGCTCTCGTGCTGCTCGTCATCGCGTGCCCGTGTGCATTTGTCATCTCCACTCCTGTCTCTCTCTTCAGCGCGCTCACTAATGCTGCGCGGCATGGGGTTTTGCTGAAAGGCGGCAAACATCTTGAGACGCTCGCGAAAGTCCGGGCGGTTGCCTTTGACAAGACCGGCACGCTCACCAGAGGAAAACCGGTCGTTACGGATATTTTGAGTCTCAACGGAATGCCGCTGAACGAGATTTTGCGCGTCGCCTCATCGGTAGAGTTGAAATCGGAACATCTTCTGGCGGAAGCGCTGCTCGTGAAGGCTCACGAGTCCGGGATTTCAGTGTCGGGAGCGCAGGTTCAGGAATTCACGGCCATCGCGGGCAGGGGAATCCGTGCGAACATCGACGGTAAAACGTTCGTCGTAGGCAACCACCAGTTGATTGAAGACATGGGAGTGTGTTCTCCGGAAGTCGAGGAGGTTCTTCAGCGGCTCGAGCTCCAGGGAAAAACCGTGCTTGTGCTTTCAGATGAGCGGAGCGTGCTGGGGGTTATTGCAGTCGCCGACCGGATCAGGGCAGAAAGCGCCATGGCTGTCACGGAATTACGCCGACTTGGCGTGAAAAAAGTTGTGCTTTTAACGGGTGACAATGAAGCAATCGCATCAGCCACTGCAACAGAACTTTCCCTTGACGAAGTGAAAGCTCAACTCCTGCCGCAGGAAAAGCTTCAGGCCGTCCAGGAGCTCAAATCGCGCCATGCGCCCGTCGTCATGGTGGGCGACGGCATCAACGATGCGCCCGCTCTTGCGGCAGCGGATGTGGGCATTGCGATGGGCAGGGCAGGCTCGGACACGGCGCTGGAAACGGCGGATGTCGTATTGATGTCGGACAACATTGCGAAAGTCCCGTACGCTATCGCTCTCGGCAAGCGGACACTCCGTATCATCAAGCAAAACATCGCCCTCGCGCTTCTGACAAAACTAGTGTTCCTCGTGCTTGGAGTCTTCGGCCTGACAAGTCTGTGGCTGGCCATCCTTGCAGATGACGGTGCGACTCTCGTTGTGCTGTTGAACGGCATGAGACTGTTGAAAACGAAGAATCCGCTTGGCCAGGCCAAGAGATAACGCCTCGACCCATCTCGCGCTTTTTTCCCCGCCCCCGTGGAGGAGCAATACGTCCGTAAATTGACCAACTATGCCCCTTATCGGTGGGCCGATTTAGCTTCCAAACGTCCTTGTTTTGGGAAGGATACTTTCCTATATTTTGGAAGTTCTTTCCGATTGTTTCCTCCTTTGTTTGGTTTGTTCAATCGATACGCCCGTTTTCAATTGAATTCGGAGATAAAGACCACCGTATGACAGTTCAACGCTTGCTCCACGTTCTGGTCGTGGATGATGAAAACTCGGTCCGTCTCAGCATCGAGATGGGCCTCAAAATGACGAACAGCTTTGCCGTGGAATCCTGCGAATCAGGAGAGGATGCGGTGGAGTTGCTGCAGAAGAACACGTTTGACGTCATCATTCTCGATAACCGGATGCCGGGCATGTCCGGCATCGACGTGCTGCAGTGGATGCACGAGCAGAAGGTGATCATCCCCGTCATCATGATCACCGCCGCGGGTTCGGAAGAAGTCGCCGTCGAAGCGTTGAAGCACGGTGTCTTTGATTACATTCGCAAAGACC
>CAYIBG010000034.1:0-1893 GCA_964361365.1 uncultured Ignavibacteriaceae bacterium
AAGTTTCCCGTCTTTCAGCTGCACAATTCTCGCCGGGTATTGCCTCACCAGATCGTAGTTGTGTGTCGCCATCAGCACTGCCGTTCCCCTCATGTTGATTTTCGTAAGAAGCTCCATGATTTCAGCTGAGGACGTCGGGTCGAGGTTTCCGGTCGGCTCGTCGGCCAAAAGGATGGCGGGCTCGTTGATGAGCGCTCGAGCCATGACGACCCGCTGTTGCTCTCCGCCCGAAAGTTCATGCGGCATCTGATTTCGTTTGTGACTCAGTCCCACATCCGCCAACGCGTGAAGCACCTTTTTCTTTACCTCGCCCCGCCTCGCGTTGGTTACATAAAGAGCAAAAGCCACATTGTCGTAAACGTTTCGATCTTCAAGGAGCTTAAAATCCTGGAAAACCACGCCGATTCTCCGGCGTAAAAACGGGATCTCGCGATTCTTGACCGTAGCGGAATCGTACCCTGCAACTTTCACACGGCCGCTGCTCGGCTTGAGGTCGAAGTACATTAAACGCAGCAAGGAGCTCTTGCCGGCGCCGGTTTGGCCCACAAGGTACACAAACTCACTGTTCTTCAGACTGAAGGATACGCTGTCGAGTACCCTGCTTCCGTCGAACGAGACGACAACGTTGTAGAGTTCAATCATGCGTCCGCTTGCAGAACTGTACTGCCAACCTGATGGCTTCCACGATGCTGGAAATGCTGGCTTTGTTCTTTCCCGCGATATCGTAAGCCGTCCCATGATCCGGCGAAGTCCTGATGATGTTCAATCCCGCCGAGAAATTCACTGCTTTGCCGAATGAAATCAGTTTGAGCGGAATCAGGCCCTGGTCATGGTACATTGCCACGACGGCATCGTATTTCTTGTAAAGTTGTTTTCCGAAAAATGCATCGGCGGGAAATGGGCCGTCGACGTTCAGGTTCTTCGATTGTAAGTGAGCAATCGAGGGAACAACGAGTTCCTGATCCTCTGAACCGATGACTCCCTTATCGCCCGCGTGAGGGTTGAGAGCAAGTACGGCGATCGATGGAGATTTCACGCCAAAGTTCCTGACAAGCGCATCGTGGATGACGAGAACCTTATCGATAATCTTTTCCTTCGAAATGTTCTCCGTCACCGAGCGCACCGGGACATGAGTCGTAACGAGTCCGACCCTCATCTTGTCCGAAACGAGCATCATCGCTACTTTCTGCGATCGGCTCAGCAGAGTAACCATCTCGGTTTGGCCCGGAAAATTATAGCCTGCAAGGTTTAACGCTTCTTTCGAAATGGGTGCCGTCACCATGGCATGGGCCTTCTTCCTCAGGCACAGGTCCACGGCATGTTCGATCGCCACGCCGGCGGATTTTCCCGATGCCTTTGTGGGTTTGCCCCATTGCACATCCGCCCAGATTCCGTCGCCCACGTCCCAAACGGGAACAGCGGCAGCAGGCATGATGGTGAGAGATGTTTTGGCGATTTTCGTCTTGATCCGCAGCGATTGCATCACGTGGTCGAAGACATTCAGAGGGCCAACAAGCAGCGGCTGACACATTGCTCTGACGGACGCATTGCCGGCAGCCTTAAGCGCAACCTCCGGCCCGACGCCGTTGAAGTCGCCTATAGTGATCGCAACAACCGGTTTCAAAGAGTTTCTGTTTCGGTGAGGATGTAGTTTCCGCTGCGTGATGGGTCTGTAAAAATGAATTTACGCCGAATGTTTTGATAAGTCCAGACCTCCATGGGAGTCCTATTGGGGAGGAGACGTCGTTCCGTGGTCGTAGGAGTGCCGTACAGGACGAAGATTCGTCCCCGGTCGGTTTTGTAGCCATCGTTCTCTTTCAATGAGGAGAACCGACGAATCGACTCGTCGACCCTTCGATAGAACTCGGCCATGACCTCGTTATAAGCGGTCGT
>CAYIBG010000034.1:1993-10388 GCA_964361365.1 uncultured Ignavibacteriaceae bacterium
AGTCCTTCCCCGCCCGTAGGGAGATACATTTGCATCAGATATCCTCCCCGGCTTCCAAAGACGACGTCGCTTCCCCGGTTGGAGACGATGAATTTCGACAGCCCGTCCTGAACGCGCATTTCGGCAAAGAAGGGAATGGAGCCTTCCAGAGGCCTCAGGATCGGTCGCCGTGTAGTGACTTTCTGCTTTCGTTCAACAAAAGTGCGCCCTGATTCCTTGTCGTCCACTTCGAACACGATGTTCAATGTTCCGTCAGGAACGGTGAACACCACGGCACCCTGGATCTCGGACGGCGGTTCGCCGGTTGAGGGGAGCGTTGCCCTCGTGAGGTTGACCGCTCGGATCTCGCGCCCCACAGAGACACCTTTTTCATTGAGGAGCTCGATCATCAGCTCACCCCGGGCGACATATTCTTCCTGGGTCGTATTCTTCGGATTCTTGACGAAGACGAAGAAATTTTTGTTGATTCGATAATGAAATGCCACATATGCTTTGGATGTATCTTCGCCAAACATTGGGACAGCTTCGAAAGCGATATTCCTGTCCTTTGGGACAGGTTCCCCTTCATTCGGGGGGTTCTGTGAATGAACCGCCTGAGCGAAAAACGTCAGCAGGATGAAAAACCGCTTAGTCGAAGTAAACGTCATGTAAAATCGTTGCATTTTGGGGGCCGATGATTTTTCCAGGGTTGAAGATGTTTTGCGGGTCGAAGGCTTCCTTTACTGACTTGAAGAGGCCATAAACTTTGTGTCCATACTGCCTTTCGAGGAAGGGCGTACGAACGAAGCCGTCTCCGTGCTCTCCGGAGAGAGTCCCTCCAAGAGAGATTGCCAGATCGCTCACTTCAGATGCTACCCGGTCGATTTTGCTGAAATGGTCGGGGTTCTTCAAGTCCACGAATGTCCCGCAATGAATGTTTCCAGTTCCCGCGTGACCGTATGCAGAGAATTCAATCCCGTTTCGTTTGAGGATGGCCGCAAGGCCTGATAAGTACGCCGGCATGTTCACGAGAGGGACGGCGACATCTTCGATGAAACTTGATTTTCCGAAAGAATCGTCGAGGTTGATTTTCTTGCTCACGGCTTCCCGAAAACTCCGTAATGCTTGTTGTTCGTCTTCTCTCTCAAGAATCGAGAATTCCAGCGGGTTGCAGGATTTCACTAATGACCGCAGGCTCGATGCTTTCGAACGAAGTTCATCAGCCGAATCACCTTCGTACTCGAAGTATAAAACAGCGCCAGAATCCTGAAGAATGAGCCTCTCTGTTGCTTCTGAAAACCCCCGGCCATGCGAAACATACGTGTGATCCATGATCTCAATGGCCGCAGGATCGGTGGTGAGAGCTGTGAGAGTAGCCTCGACAGCGGACTCATAACTTGAAAATGAAGCTACAGCGCCAATACGGGATTTAGGCGGAACTGCAAGCCGGAGCGTTGCTTCAACAACGATGGCAAGGGTCCCTTCAGACCCGACAATGATTTTTCGCAAATCCAGTTCGTCGGAGACAATGGCGTCCCTCAGATTGTAGCCGGAAGAGTTTTTGGCCACTTTCGGAAATGCTTTCAGGATTTCGGCCCTGTTTGGAATCAGAGTTTCCTTGAGCCGAGTGCGAATATTTTCCAGGGAAGGGCTTTCCTCCTTGTGATTGCCTGACGGAGCTGTGATTCTCGCAAGATCTCCGTTGGAAAGAACGACGGTCAAAGATTCAACATGATCCTTCATGGAGCCATATTTGACCCCGTGAGGACCTGCTGCGTTTGTCGAAGTCATGCCGCCAATTGTGCACAAACGGCCGCTCACCGGGTCGACGGGAAAGAACCTGTTGTAAGGAACCAATCGGTCGTTGAGGTCATTTAAGACGACTCCCGGTTCAACATCGACACTGGATGGGCTAATCCCCCGTATTTGCTTCATATGCTGGGTGAAATCCAGCACAATTCCCATGCCAACAGCCTGGCCGGCTAATCCCGTTCCAGCGCCACGGGCTATAACAGGTATATTCTCACGGAAGCAGAAGTGTATGACTTTTTGAACATCAGCCTCGTCTTTTGGAAACACTACGCCGATGGGTTGGATCTTATACCAGGAGGACGCGACACTGTATTTTTCGCGGGTTTCTGAATCGAATAAACAATCTCCCCGAAGGAAAGATCGCAGTTCAGACTCGACGGTCTTGAACGCAGTGCTCATTGAATGAAAAATAGGAAGAATGGGAGGGAAAGGCAAGGAAAGGACAAAAGCAGTAGTGTCTTAATTTGTTTGGCCCGTAAGTGGTGTCAGGAGTTTCCTCCTGACACAGGCAGCGTCGAAAAAAGTGGAAGTTCCTTCTCCTCGGAGATCACGGACCAGTCCGTGACCGTTCTGTGCTTCTGTCACGGTGTGGACCGTGACAGCCCAAGCAAAACGCACCACTTCCAAAAAAATCACATTTAGATAGGTGAACCGTGCGGGACTCTGCGGAGTCTCCGCTCATTTCCAACTGCGCAAGAATTCGGTGAGCAGGCGAACGCCGACTCCTGACCCTCCTTTGGGTGTATAATCCTGCGGCTCCTCGAGAATAGCGGTGCCTGCGATGTCAAGATGTGCCCACTTGTAATCTCCAATAAATTTTTTGAGAAACCAGGCTGCTGTGATTGAACCAGCCCAACGTCCGCCAACATTTTTCACGTCGGCAACGTCGCTCTTGATGAGCTTCTCGTACTCGTCGAACATCGGCAAACGCCAGACACGTTCATAGGTTTTTTCACCGGCTGTTTTGAGTTTTCGCATGAGTTCGTCGTCGTTTCCCATCATGCCAGTTGCAAAGTGTCCAAGCGCGACGACGACGGCGCCGGTCAGCGTGGCGAGATCGATCACCGCTGAGGGCTTGTATTTTGCCGCATACGCAAGGGCGTCGGCAAGAATAAGGCGGCCCTCCGCATCGGTATTGTCCACTTCGGATGTCTTGCCGTTGAAATGTCGCAGGATATCCCCGGGCCGCATCGAGCTTCCGCTCGGCATGTTTTCGACGGCGGGAATGAGCCCGATGATATGCACCGGAAGCTTCAGTCGGGAAACAGCTTCAAAAGTGCCGATCACTGCGGCCGCGCCGGACATATCCATTTTCATTTCAGCCATGCTGGCCGAAGGCTTGATGGAAATCCCGCCCGTATCGAATGTGACGCCTTTGCCGACAAGAACCACAGGTCGTTTGGAAGCGGATCCATACTCAAGGATGACAAACCTCGGCGGCCGAATACTTCCCTGACAAACCCCGATGATTCCGCCCATACCGAGGGCTCGAATCTCTTTCTCAGCGAGCACGGTGGCTTTGTAACCGCATCGTTTTGCCGACTCCTGCGCGGCCTTGGCAAGAGTTTCGGGATAGATTTCGTTTCCGGGCGCATTTGCAAGATCGCGGGCAAGGTAGGAAGCCTCACCTGTGACCCGTGCATACTTTAAGGCTTCTTTGAAGGAGGTCGCAATTTTTGGCTGGTCAGAACCAACAATGATCTCTTCAACCCTGGCATCGTCGTCTTTTTCTTTCGAAATATACTTGTCAAACTTATAGAGCGACAAAAAGGCGCCTTCTGCGAATGCAACAACGGATTCCACCGGTTTTTCCGAAAGGGCGGGCATGAAGAGGCCGAGTGTCCTGGCTTTCAAAGAACGTGCTCGCTTTGCAGCCGTGGCAGCTGCCCTGCGATAGCGTTCAAGGTTGACGGACTTCTTTTCCCCGAGTCCCACCAGCAAAAGGCGATTCGTTTTTCCATCCCTGTCGAAATACAAGAGTGCTGATTCGTCCTTTTTTCCTTTGAAGTCTCCCATCTTGAAAACGTGACCAGTCTGAACCTGTTGTTCAATCGTCTTTGCCTCTTTTGCGAAGATGGTCTTGTCCTGATGAAGGAAAACGGCCACGACATCGGCTGAGAATCGATTCAAAGAGACTTTTTGCGAGGAGATGTTCATGAGTCACCTTATCGAGTGTATGCTTGTGAGCGTTCGACAACCATTGAAAGCACATCGGTGAGCTGGGCATTGGCCATGCGTGCCCCTGCGGCGTTCTTGTGCCCGTTCCCCCCGAACTCTTTTGCCAGCTCGTTGATGGAAATATCGCCTTTGGACCGAAAATTTATTTTGATTCCGTCCGCCAATTCAGTGAACATCATGCCGATTTGCACATTATTGATACCCAACGTGTATGGGACGAACGCGTCGGTATCAACTTCTGAGGTCCCCGTCTCGTTCATCATCTGCCGGGTTACCGTCAGATAAGCGACCCTTCCTTCGTGTGCGATTTGGAGACTCGCAAGAGCTTTGGCTAGCAGCCTGAGACGGGAAACAGGCCCTCGTTCGTAAACTCGTTCATAGATCTCCACCGGATCAGCTCCCTGGTCAATCAGGTGGGCTATCATTCTGTGCACTTCCGAATCAGTCTTCGGGTATCTGAATGACCCTGTGTCGGTCATAATAGCTGCGTAGAGACATGTGGCGACCTCTTTTGTGATGGCATCGCGGTCCAAGTGAAGCAACAGCTTATACAAGATTTCACCTGTTGCCGTGGATGGCTCATCAATGATATACAGGTCCGCAAATTCAGCAGGGTCAAGATGATGGTCGATGCAAACTTTATAGGCATTCGACCGAACCACGTGGTCATTCATGCTGGCCAACCTGTCGGGATGGTTGGCGTCCAACACAATGACCACCGCAGTCTCCTTGACAATCGATTCGTGCTTCCGGGCATCAAACCGGACTATTTCCAGCTTTGAGTCGAGAAACGCATAGTTTGGCGGGGTGGAGCTGTGGTTCACAATCCAGACTTTTTTTCCTTTCGCCCGCAGATAGGACGAGAGCGCCAGTTCGGACCCAATCCCGTCTCCATCTGGGTTCACATGAGTCGTGATCAAGAAGCTCTCATGGTTTTCAACCGCGCTTCGGAATTGGTCGAACTCTGCAGTCAATTCAGGATTCCCCCGGACGACAATAAAAAAGGTGTGACCGACGAATCAGCCACACCCTTGTCAGAGCTTTTTCGCATTAGTTAATAACCCAGGTTTCTCCGGAGTTCAACAGTTTTGTCATGTCCCCTTCGCCGCGTTTCTCTTTGGCAAAGCTGATTTGCCGTGCCATCTCTGCTTCATACGTTGGACGTTGAATCGCCAGGAAGATGCCGACGGGACGCGGGAGGTTTGGCTTATACGTCATATCGGCAAGAATGAACGACAAGGTAGTGTCCTTTTCATTATGGACAAGGAGATCGCTCGCAGACCATTTTCCGTCTTTTAGTGAGACCACCTCGGGTGTAAATCCGTTGAGTCGGACGCCTTTTTCTCGTTCTTTGCCAAAGACCAGCGGTTTTCCGTGTTCGAGGAAGACGACGCTTTCATCCTTCGTTTCTTTCTCGGTGAAACGGAAAAAGGCTCCGTCGTTGAACACGTTGCAGTTTTGGTAGACTTCGACAAAGGAAGTACCTTTATGCTCGGCAGCGCGTTTCAACGTGGCCTGCATGTGCTTGGGGTCCCGGTCCAAAGTCCGGGCGACGAACGTGGAACTCGCTCCAAGAGCGAGAGCAGCCGGGTTGAATGGATAGTCGATCGAGCCATACGGTGTTGATTTCGTGACCTTTCCCATTTCGGACGTGGGAGAATATTGGCCCTTCGTCAACCCGTAAATCTGGTTGTTGAAAAGAAGCACCTTGATGTCGAGATTGCGGCGGAGCAAATGGATGAGATGGTTCCCGCCAATACTCATGCCGTCCCCGTCGCCTGTTACGACCCACACAGAGAGGTCGGGCCGGGCCATTTTGATCCCGGAAGCGATTGCCGTCGCCCGTCCGTGAATACTGTGGAACCCGTACGTGTTCATGTAGTAAGGAAAACGGCTCGAGCACCCGATTCCCGAAACAAAAACCAGTTTGTGCTTTGCGATTCCCAGGTCGGGCATGATTCGTTGCGTCTGGGCCAGAATGGAATAATCTCCGCAGCCCGGGCACCAGCGCACATCCTGATCGCTTTGGAAATCCTTCGCGCCGTATTTCGGCTGTTCGGCAATCTTCGTTTTTTCCATCGTCTCTTCAACAAGAGTACTCATGATGCCCCTTTCAGGATTTCAACGATCTTGTTTTCAATTTCGGACGCCTTGAAAGGCAATCCTTGGATCTTATTCACGCTCAAAGCAGGTACGAGGTATTTTGCACGAAGAACCTTGACAAGTTGACCGAGGTTCATTTCAGGCACCAGGACGTGTTTGAAGTTGTAGAGAATCTCGCCGACGTTCTTGGGCAAAGGGTTCAAGTGTTTCAGATGGAGATGAGAAACCGACTTCTTATCCTGTCTGAGTCGGGTCACTGCCGTTCTGATAGCGCCGTACGTGCTGCCCCATCCGACAACAAGCACGTCGCCCTTCTCGTCGCCTTCAACTTCAGCGGGAGAAATGTCATTGGCGATGCGCTCGACTTTTTCAGTCCTGAGTTTCACCATGAATTCATGGTTCAGCGGCTCATAGTTTACGTTTCCGCTCAGGTGCTGTTTTTCAAGACCGCCGATGCGATGTTCGAGCCCGGGTGTTCCTGGAATTGCCCAGGGACGCGAGAGAGTTGCTTCATCCCTCAAATAGGGAAGGAATCCGTCCTTCTCCGTCCGGAACGTGGGTGAGATATCAGGAAGTTTGCTAAAATCCGGAATCAGCCAGGGTTCAGAACCGTTGCCCAGATATCCATCAGACAAGAAAAAAACTGGGGTCATGTATTTCAGCGCAATACGGCATGCCTCGAATACCATACTAAAACACTCAGCCGGTGTCGATGCCGCCACGATGGGGATAGAAGCCTCTCCGTTTCTGCCATACAGAGCTTGCAAAAGGTCAGCCTGTTCGGTTTTGGTTGGCAAACCGGTGCTTGGGCCGCCTCTTTGCACATTGACAACAAGAAGCGGTAGTTCAACCATGACGGCGAGTCCAAGTGCTTCGGTCTTGAGAGCAACGCCGGGCCCACTTGTCGTCGTGCAGCCGAGGGCTCCAGCAAATGACGCTCCGAGTGCCGACGTGACACCGGCTATTTCGTCCTCCGCCTGGAAGGTCTTCACTCCGAAATGCTTGTACATCGAAAGCTCGTGGAGAATGTCGCTGGCTGGTGTAATCGGGTAGCTTCCCAGGAACAGTTCGAGCCGTGCTTTCTTTGCGGCCGCCATCATGCCCCAAGCGGTGGCTTGGTTTCCCGTGATATTCCGATATTTTCCCTGAGGAAGCTTGGCACGAGCGACTTCGTATCTTACTTTGAAAATCTCTGTGGTTTCACCATAGTTCCATCCCGCCTTTAATACGCGGAGGTTCGCCTCTTTGATTTCTGGCTTGCTGGCGAATTTGCTTGAAATCCAATCGATTGTGGATTCCATCGGACGGTTGTACATCCAATACATCATTCCCAATGCAAAGAAGTTTTTCGATCGGTCAACCAGTTTGCTTGAGAGGCCCAGGTCCTGGAGAGCGAGAGCCGTGAGTTTTGTGATATCGACCTCGAACACCTGATGCTTTGAAATCGAACCATCCTTGAGAGGATTGGAAGTATACCCGGCAAGCTTCAAGTTTCTGTCATTGAAGCCTTCCGTATTGACGATGATGGCACCACCGTCGACCAGGCCGCCAACGTTCACCTTCAATGCAGCGGCATTCATTGCAACGAGAACGTCGCATTGATCGCCTGGCGTGTTAATCTCTGTGCTGCCAAAATGAATTTGGAAACCGCTGACCCCAAAGAGGGTTCCGGCGGGGGCGCGAATTTCCGCGGGATAATCCGGAAGCGTACTCAGGTCGTTCCCGAGGATTGCCGTCGTATTGGTAAACTGGGTTCCCGTCAGCTGCATTCCATCTCCGGAATCACCGGCAAACCGAATGGTAACTTCTGCTAGGCTTTGAGTAGGTTTTTCAGGCATGGTTGAGATTGATGAGGGGAGAAGAATCGATGAAATCGTCGTTTTTGTATGGTTCCAATTTAGTCAATTTTTGAAGCAAAAGTCAAGAAAACGAAACGTAGTTCCCAAAGTGCATAAAAAAAAGGCATCGGATTTGGTCGATGCCTTCTTTGGGAGAAAAACAAGGTCACGTCATTCGCGAACGACCCAGATTTTTAGCTTGGATGTAACACTGCCCGGTAATTTGAAGCTCACGTCGTAAACTCCGAGCGCTTTGATGGAATCATCAAGTTCAATCTGCCGCTTATCAAGTGTGAAACCATTTTCCTTGACCGCGTCGGCAATCATCTGAGAAGTAACGGAGCCGAACAGTTTATCGTCTTCACCGACCTTCATTTTCAAAGTGAGCGACAGTTTTTCAAGTTGGCCGGCCAGGACCTCAGAGGATTTTTTCTCTTTATCGAGTTTCTTCGCCTGTTGCTTCTTTTCCTCCTCGAGCATTTTTA
>CAYIBG010000034.1:10488-13761 GCA_964361365.1 uncultured Ignavibacteriaceae bacterium
TGCTCTCCTGGTTAACTCACAGCGTCAGACACAAAGGGGAGAAGCGCAAGGTGCCGGGCTCGTTTGAGCGCAAGCACGAGCTGGCGCTGGTGTCTTGAACATGTCCCGGTGATGCGTTTCGGGATGATCCTGCCTTGCTCCGAGATAAAACGCTGTATGCGCTTTTCATTCTTGTAATCAACGAACGTTTCCTTGTTATCGCAGAAGCGGCAGGTTCTTTTCTTCCTTTGCTGCTGGGCTCCGCGGGAGGTTTGCTGTGTTCGGGGCGTAAATTTCCTCATGGTTGCACCTGCTTATTCGTCGTTGATGAAGATCCTTTTTGTTCAGGGACCGGTGGAACTGGGAAGTCGCGCCGCGGAAAGCGCCCTGTTTCGGGCGAGGTCGTCTCGGTGGCTTGCTTCGCAAGATCGCTGGGAGCCAAACGGGCCTTCAACGCAATCTTGTCCAGCACGAGTGTAAGGTACCTCAGGATGTTCTCGTCCAGTTCGTAGTGACGCTCGAGCTTTCCCACGACGTCGCCCGGAGCCGAGAACTCCGCAACGACATAAAACCCGTTGTTTTTCTTTCTCAGGGGATACGCGAATCGCTTTCGACCCCACTTGAAAAGGTCGCGGATTTCTCCCCCGTTCTTTGTCACGACTTCTTTCGCCTTTTCGATGACCCCGTCGATCTGGGCATCATCGAGACTGGCGTTGACGATAAACGTCGTCTCGTAAATCTTTTTCTTGAGTTCCATGAATTTACTCTCCCTTTGGACGTTGAGTTTCTTCGGCCCCGGATCATTGTCCGGAGCAGGGTGTTGGTTTGACGAAAACTACTCGTACGGCTTGTTGTACACGTTCATCGTTTTGTCGACGCCGTGTTCTACAAAACTCTTACATGCATCTTTTGCCTTATCTCTCATAGTGTTGACGAGTGGAAGCTCGACGTTGGAAAACTGGTCGAGGACAAAGTCCTTCATGAAAGATTTATCCTTCGGGATTGTTTCGCCGCCAATACCGCACCTCAGGCGTGGAAATCCATCCGTTTGGAGCTGGTAAATAATCGAGGCGAGGCCGTTATGCCCGCCATCGCTCCCGCCGGGCCGCAAACGCAACGTTCCCAACGGAAGCTGGAAATCATCGCATACGACGAGAAGCTGGTCAAGAGGAACGGCAAACCGCTCGATAATGTCCGCCACCGCCTCGCCGCTGTTGTTCATGTATGTCAGCGGCTTTGCCACACCGATTTCGTTTTTTTTGAAAGAACCGAATGCAACCAGGTAATCGCCCTTGCCTTCTTTAAACCTCATTCCAACATCCTGAGCGAACCTGTCTGCAACATCGAAGCCCAGATTGTGGCGAGTGTTTGCGTAATCGTCGCCCGGATTTCCCAGTCCTACGATAAAGAGCATTCAGACTCAAAATCCCTATTCCAAAAAATTACTTTTTCTCTGCAGCTTTCTTATCAGCTGGAGGTTTTTTTTCGGGGGCAGCCTTCTTTTCAGGAGACTTCTCCGCAGGAGCCTTCTCTGCACCTTTTTCCGCACCCTCCTTGGTTGCTTCTTCGCCCTCTTCCAGCTTCTTGCCCCTGGCAATTACTTCAGGCTCAGTCGGCGCAACGGCAGCCTCAGCTGCTGCGACTTCAGGAGCCTTTTCAATGGTCGGAGGTACAACCGCTACTACCGTACTGTTTTCATTCTCCAGAATTTTCACATTGGGGACGATAATGTCCTTGACGTGGATGGACCTGTTGATTTCGAGCGTGGTGACATCCAGTTCCACGTGATCCGGAATGTTCTTGGGCAAACATGAGACCTTCACTCTGTGCAATATTTGTTGGAGAATTCCGCCGTCCTTAACGCCCTTCGGTACCCCTTTCACCTGGACCGGCACTTCAATCGTGACCTCTTCTTTTTCATTCAAGCCAAACAGATCAAAATGAACCGGCTTCTCTGTCACAGGATCAAGCTGAACATCGCGCAAGATGCACGTATGCGATGATCCGTCATCGAGCTTCAAGCTGATAACATGAGTCGCCGCTGTTCTGTAAAGCGGCTGCAAGGACAACTCCAGCATCGTCACAGGAATGTTTTTTTGTCCGTGGCCGTAGTAAATGCCCGGCACACTGCCTTTGGTGCGAAGAGTCTTTGCTCTCTTGCCGATTTCTTTTCGGATGGTCGCATTGATTGTTATTTCTGACATGGCACTTCTCCTGGCTTCAGTATTTATCTTTATCTATGTCAAACAAGGAACTGATTGACTCATTTCGATGCGTGCGATTAATGGCTTCGGCAAAGAGTTTGGCGGTCGATCGTACTTCGATCTTTGCTGCTTTTTCCTTCAGCGGAAGCGTATCTGTAACAACCAACGAGTGAACGGGAGCTTTGTTGATTCGTTCATACGCTTTTCCCGACAGAATCGGATGGGTGCATGCTCCGTATATTTCCTTCGCGCCGCCGGCTTTCAGGGCTTTCACGGCACTGACAAATGTCCCCGCAGTGTCGATCAAATCGTCGACAATCAATATGTTTTTGCCCTCGACGTTGCCAATAATGTTCAATACCTCTGCTTCGTTCGCTTTCGGCCGTCGTTTGTCAATGAGAATCAGGTCAGCCTCAAGACGTTTGGCGTACGACCGAGCCATCTTGATCCCCCCAACGTCCGGGGATGCAACCGCGAGCTTTGGAATTTTTTTCTTGCGAAAATAGTCCACCAGCACAGCCGATGAATACAAGTGGTCGAGTGGAATATCGAAAAACCCCTGGATCTGTGGAGCATGTAAATCCATTGTAATCACACGGTCCGCACCTGTTTCGGCAATCAGATTGGCAACCAGCTTTGCCGTAATCGAAACCCTGGGCTGGTCTTTTCTATCCTGCCTGGCGTACCCAAAATATGGTATCACTGCCGTCACCCGCTTTGCCGACGCTCGTATGGCCGCGTCGATCAAAATGAGCAACTCCATCAGATTGTCGGCCGGGGGCTGCGTCGACTGGATGATAAAGACATCATCGCCGCGAATATTGTCGCTATACTTGACCCAAATTTCCCCGTCGCTGAAATTCTGTATGTCCACATGCCCGAGAGGATGGCCGGCTTCTTTGGATATTCTTTCGGCCAGCGGACGGTTTCCGCGGCCCGAGAAAATTTTCAGTTCACTCATTCAGTCTTTCAGGATGAGAGAATTCAGCGAAAAAACTGCTGGGGTGCCAGGATTCGAACCTGGGAATATCGGCTCCAAAGGCCGGTGCCTTACCACTTGGCTACACCCCAATGAGTTCTTTGAATCTGG
>CAYIBG010000035.1:0-13748 GCA_964361365.1 uncultured Ignavibacteriaceae bacterium
TCTTCCATGTTTTTCCGAAATCGTTCGTTTTGTAGATGTAGGGCTTGAAGTCGTCGAGCTGATACCGTTTAATAGCTGCGTATGCAGTGCCTGCGTCGTGAGGCGAAACGTCAATGATGCTGATGCGGGACCATTCCGGCAAATCTTTCGGGGTCACGTTTCGCCAGTTCGCCCCTGCATCGGTGGAAACATGAATAACGCCGTCGTCGGATCCGCTCCACATCACACCCTTCTGAACCGCCGATTCGGCAAAAGTGAAGATCGTGCCGTAATATTCGACCCCCGTATTATCTTTTGTGAGAGGTCCGCCGGAAGATCCGAGTTTAGCCGGGTCGTTTCGCGTCAAATCCGGACCGATGATGTCCCAGCTCATTCCCTCGTTCGTGCTTTTGAAAACATGGTTCCCGGTCACGTACAGAACATTCGGGTCGTGGGGGGAAAAGACAATTGGAAATGTCCACTGGAATCTGTATTTCATCGCCTCAGCGCCTGCGCCCATCGGATTCTCCGGCCAAACGTTGACACCTTGCGACTGGTTTGTCTTGCGGTCGTATCTTGTCAGCAAGCCGCCATAGTTGCCAGCAAAGACGATGTCAGGATTATCCGGGCGGGCCGAGACATATCCGCTTTCCCCGCCCCCCACGTCAAGCCAGTCCGGCTTGTCGATGCCCTGCTCGTTCGTGCGGCTCGCGATGGAAATCGTGCTGTTGTCTTGCTGGGCGCCGTAAACTCTGTAAGGAAACTGGTTATCGACCGACACATGGTAAAACTGTGCAGTGGCGAGGTCTTGCTCGGTCCAGGTTTTGCCGCCATTGAATGAGACGTTTGCAGCGCCGTCGTTCGCATTGATCATCCGAAGCGGGTCGTTCGAGGCGATCCAGAGGTCATGATTATCACCATGCGGGACTTGAATTGTTGAGAGCGTGCGGCCGCCGTCTAGGGACTTGTAAAAACCCGTATTCAGAATGTACACCGTCTCGGAATTCTTCGGGTCGGCGTACACGTGCGTATAGTACCATGCTCTTTGCCGCAGGCGACGGTCTTCGTTTGTTCGCCGCCAGGTTTTTCCTGCATCATCAGACCTAAACAATCCTCCATCAGGTTCCGCCTCAACCATTGCCCACACGAGGTCTGCCTTTGCCGCCGAGGCGGCAACGCCGATTCTTCCTTTGATTCCTTTCGGCATACCTTTGGTCATAGTGATGTCGCTCCACGTGTCGCCACCATCGGTCGACTTCCAGAGCCCGCTTCCCGGACCGCCGCTGGACATGCTCCACGGATTCCGAGACGCTTCCCACAGAGCCGCGTAGAGAACCCGTGGGTTCATCGGGTCGAAGACAATGTCGACCGCGCCGGTTTTTTCATTCTTGTAAAGAACCTTTTCCCAGGTCTTTCCGCCGTCTTTTGAGCGGTAAACGCCCCGTTCCGGGTTTGAACCGAACACGTGACCGAACACGGCCGCGTAAACAAGGTCGGCATTCTTCGGGTGGATAACGATCTCGCTGATTGTTTGTGCTTCGGCGAGGCCGGTGTGCTTCCACGTTTTACCCGCATCCATGGATTTATAGATCCCTTCGCCCGGCATCGTGTTTCCGCGGATGCACGCCTCACCCGTTCCGGCAAAAATGACGTTCGGGTCTGACTCAGCCACCGCAAGAGCACCGACGATGCCGACCTTCAAAAAACCGTCAGTCACATTCAGCCAGGTTGTTCCACCGTCCTCAGTTTTCCACACGCCTCCGCCCGTCGCACCGAAATAATACGTGTAGGGCTGGTCGGGGTGGCCCGCTACGGCTATCGAGCGGCCGCCCCGGAAGGGTCCGATTTCGCGCCACTGCATTTTGTTGTAGAACGTCGTGTCGTACTTCACGACGGCGCGTTGTGCGTCGGCTTCGGTTTGAATGAAAAGAAAGCAAATGAGAAAAATGAGGAATTTGGCGGGAAGTCGCAGGGCACGCATGGTTATCTCCTTCTTGTGAGCAATGGTGGGGTTGGAGAATATAGAACTTGATTATCGGCCTGTCAACTAGGCCGAGGAAGAGCCGGAACACACCAGAACGATGCATGGATTCACTTTACTTCATCGTCATAATCGAGGCATAGATCTCGATTCCATCCCAGAGGTTCTGGATTCGCACGTTTTCATTTTCGCTATGCTGGTTGTTGTCATAGTTCACGATCGGGACACCCATCTGCGGGGAACCAGTGAATTCGGCGAAGATGGAAAGTGGGCCGCTTCCGCCAAGCGTCGGCATGCGAACAACCTTGCCGTCAGACGCAGATTGAACGGCTGCCACAATCTTCTGAGCGATCGGCAGGTTCATCGGTGTGCGGAAGGCTTTATAACCGTCGCTCGTCGTGATTTTTGAAATCAGGGAATAACGAGCCCGTGTTTCCTGGTCCGGATCCTTGTCGACGATGAAATATCCCTGTTTGCGGATGTGCTCTTTGAGCCGCTCCACCTGCCGCTGGGGGTCGTTGCCTTTCACGAGCCGCATGTCGATACGGGCTGTAGCCGTTGCAGGAACAAGAGTTCGGGATTGCGCTCCCACATAGCCACTCAAAAGTCCGGAGACATTTAACGATGGCAGATTTATCTGCTCATTAAGAGATTTCCCCCCGCCTTCCGGCTTCGTGAAACCCAATTCACGCATCAAGGTTTGATCATAAACGGGGCTCTCAGCCAAAGCCTGGTTTTCAAACTCGCCCAGCGGTTCAACATCGTTGTAAAACCCGTCTACCACCACACGTCCATTCTCGTCCTTCATGGAAGCGACGAGCTCGGACAGCATCATTGCCGGATTGGGCGCCCAGTTTCCGTAATGACCGCTGTGAAGCGCTCGATTGGAACCGTATACGGTAATCTCGGCTGAAACAATTCCTCGACAACCGAAGAAAACAAGTTTCTGGCCGTTCTGATGAATCGGGCCGTCGCAAGTGATCCACATGTCAGCTTTCAGGAGATCTGCATGCTTGCGCATAATGTCGGACAGGTTCGGCGAGCCGGCCTCTTCTTCGCCTTCGAAAAAAAACTTGAGGTTGACGGTCGGCTGAATTTTGTTTGCGCGCAATGCGTCCATCGCTGCAAACAGCACAACGATCGGCGATTTGTCATCGGAGGCTGCGCGTGCATAAACACGCCAATTCCCGTCAATGCTTTCGCCGGTCCGGGGAAACGGGAGGATCTTGCCGCCTGCTTCAATGGAATTTGTCCGGATCACCGGTTGCCATGGTTTGCTCTCGACCCACCTGGAAGAATCCGTCGGCTGGCCGTCGTAGTGGCAGTAGAGAACGAGTGTTTCTTTGGCGCCGGGTGTTTTCAACTCGCCGAACACAACGGGAGGGACTTCTGGACGGTCATGCTCGAGCAAACGCGTTTGAACGCCGCGCTTTTGGAGCATTTGTGTAAGCAGTCCGGCGTTGCGGCGGATGTTGACGATGTCGGCGGCAAGGTTGGGAATGGCAAGGAGCTCGACAAACTCCTGCAGGATCTTATGCTCGTTTGCGATTCGGTATGAACGGACCGCGAGCCGTGTTTTCTCCTGCGCAAAAGAAGCAGTCGCAATGAAGAGAGAAATGGCGACGACGACCCAACGGCACCTGATTCGGCCGGTGCGATATCTTAAACGACTAAGCAACAGCAGCTTTTTGCTCTTTTTGAAGAGCATCCTGGTACAACGAAGTCTGGCTGGCGTAAAAATTCGCTTTCAGCCAGAAATAACCAATCATGTATGCCTGCTGAATAAGCATTACGGCGAGTATTTCCCAATACGCGTTCTGTGGAAATTGACCCTCGAGCCAGCCGTACAGGAACATAAGCAGAAAGCCTACAACGCACAGAATCAGATATAAGCCGAATGTTTTGCCAAAGTTTTTGAAACCAAAGCGGAATCCAGCGAAGAAAGCGAGAATGGAGCTCATCCGGTCGTCGACAACGATTCTGATCTTTGCGTAATCGATGCACATCGTAAATGTCGCCAGAAGGATGGCAAACAGGACGTTGCGCACCATGTAGTAGGTATACGGAGTCATTTCTGACGTGTCGCCCTGGGTCCACGACTGGATAGAACTGTTGACCCACGATACGACAATACCGAAAAAGAGAGCATAAAAAATTACAGACATGAGCGAGAGTCTGAAAAACCGTCCGAAGTGTTTGGCACCGTCGGTGAGAAAATCCGTGAAGGAGCTGCGGTGTTCCCGGGCATACATGCCGATGAATCCACCGCCGATGAACGAGTTCACCACAGCATACAGGAGTGCGAGCAGGCTCAGGATTCCGAAGTGGGACGGCACGACCTTCAACCCGAAGATCAGGTCGGTAAAAAACGAGCCTACACTTCGCACCACCGAGCCGTTCAGGATGCCTTGCGCGTGCTGGAAGAATGGCGCGTATCCGAACATCGAGTAGTCGAACAGCCGCATGACCTCATTATTCTGGAAATCGAACCTGTAGGTGCTCAGCCAGTTTTCGTCCATCGCCTGCATCAGGCGCTCGTCGGCGTTCGTGTTGCGAACGTAGGTATCCCACTGGTTTCTGAACGGAAACGCCAGCAGAAGGGCGAGAGAGAGATTGACAAACCAAGCAAAGAGAATCATGCGTTTGGTTTGGCGGGTCTTGGAAATTCCGTGTTTAAAATGTTGATAAAATGTCATGGTAAGCTCCTCTTTGAATTTCGAAGCACGAAGCCCGAAACTCTAAACAAATCCGAAACCCGAATTTCTAAATTCTGATTTTGAGTTTTGAACATTGTTTAGGATTTCGGCATTGAGTTTTCGGATTTTTCAGTTCCAATAGTTCATCATTTCAAGATACGTCTGAACCCAGAATAGGAACTTTGAGCCGTACTTTCGCGCCGAGAGCGAACGGAAGTCGCCCGACCGGACCATCCGGCTGTTGTTGTTCCGGTTCACATCCATGACCATTTTGTGCTGTGGGTCCACGAGCACATACGCGACCGGCGAGGTTGTCCGGTAGATATACTTTTTCCATCGGTACTGTCCATCCCACGTTTCCGTCCACTTATCGCCGTTGGAAAACCCGACCTCCACGTCCACAGGCGCAATTGCTTCGCCCTCGCGCTTGACGACCACTTCGCATTCATACATCTGCTTGCCGGTATCCGCAGCCAGCTTGATGGGTGCGCCGTTGATATTGAACACCCCCTGCGGAGGCGGGACCATCCGGTTGCTGACGTTGTCCACGGAATAATCGAAAACGTTTGAGCTGAACCACGTGTTTTCAAAGAACCAGTTCATGTCTTTGCCGGTCACCTGATTCACGGTATTGATGAAGTCTTGTGAAGTCGGATGTTTGAACCGCCAGCGATGGTGATACGTCCGCATCACCCGGTACATCCATTCTTCTCCAAGATATCGTTCAAGCATCATGAGGGACATGCCCGGTTTATCGTAGGAGTTCAGACCGTAACTCTGATAATACTCCCATCCTTTTCGGGCCATCACGTCGTTTTTCCCCTGCCGGCGTAAGCCTGTGTTCGAGCTCAAAAGCCCGAGGCCATCGATCTCGTGGAACACGAAGGGTATTCCCGCAAAAGAGCCCGCCCCAGGTCCGCCAAAGTAATAACCGAAGGCCTTGAAGGGGGGCCACGCCGTTCGCATGACGCGGTCGGTTGAATACGTGTTAAAGCCTTCGTCTAGCCATGCTTCCTCAAATTCGTTGTTGCCGACGAGTCCGTACCAGAATTGATGGCCGAACTCATGAACGGTGACACCCTCCGGAGATGCGACCTCCTTTGGTACAAACATATTTCCGCCGCCCGTGAAGAGCGTCGGATACTCCATGCCGCCCGATCGGCTGTCGTTGGCCGGGTCGACAACAGTCACGTAGTCATACGGATACTCGCCGTACCATTCGCCGAACCAGCGAAGCGCATTGAAGGTCGCAGTGAAGTAGCGCTCGATCAGGTTGTCATGATGGGGTTGTGTTAGCAGAATGACCTTCACATCTCTGAGCACATGGTGTCGGTCGGACCGCTCGCCGGAATCCGGTTTTGAATGGCTGAACGTGCGCACGCTGACGACAAGGTCGGGAGATGCCAGCCAGGCAAAATCGTGAATGTCTTCTTCGCGGAAGCGGTGCGTTTTTGTGCCATCCTTATTGTCGCTGATCTCAGCGACGCCGCCCGAGGCTCCGACAATGTAGTTTAACGGCACGTTGATCTTCACATCATATGCACCGTAGTCTGCAAAGAACTCGGTGTTGGCGTGGAACTGGTGGCAATTCCAGCCGGCTTCCCCGTTGCGCGGTTTCCACCAAACTCCAATCTTGGGAAACCACTGAACAACAAAGTGGTAGTTGCGGATCGCTCCGGTGCGTGCAATCGGGATGGGCTGTTTGGTTTCAAATTCGATTCTGAGTTTCAACGTTTGTCCGTCATACACTGGCCTCGGGGTTGTCACCTGGAACACCGTGTGGTCATCCGGGTTGGCGTCGTCGGGCTGAATGTAGCGGAACGTGTTTGTGATGTCGGTTTCATTTCCCCTGGGGTCGGTGAATCGAACGCTTTTGACATTTGTCCAGCCGTAATCCTTCTCCTGCATATCGGGCCGTCCGAAATTCCTGCCCTCCTTGGCAAACGTGCTGCGGTTGTTTTTCCATGCATTATGGTAGAGATGGAACGGGAATTCGGTCTGTGAACGGCCCGTCGTGTTTTTCCATTCTAGAATTTCCCAACCGGAAACGATGTTTTTTGCCGTGTCGAGCTTCACGTCCATCATGTAGTTGGCGATACGGTCACTCTGTTTCGGCAGGACGAGGTTCCTGTCCCACGGTTCGCTTGTCTGCGCAACAGCGGGGGCAGCGTGTCGCGTTTGCACGGTCACACCTTCCGGATCAGGCGTGCCGATGAAGGCCACAAGAAGAACGCAAGCGAGCACGAGGGCGCCGTATTCGAGGATGGCAGAAAGTCTTTTGTTCATGGAATGTTCTCCCAAATGACTGAAAGATCACATGTTGAGGAATCTGAGGTTAGACTGTGCAACACGTCAAAGCGTTGTCAAGTTAACGAGCGGGTAATTCTGATTGAATGACGGAAAGCTTGAGGATTTTCGTCTCTCCGATGTCTGGCATCTCAACATAGCAAATATAGATTCCGCTTGCAACCTGCCAGTTGTTCTTGTTCGTCACGTCCCATTCGAGGAACTGCGACGCGTCATCTTTCTCCAGCGTTCGAACAAGGTGCCCGGCGAGGTTGAAGATGTAGATTTTCGCTCTGGGAGGCAGGTTATTGAAAGTGACAAAGCGGCGCCAGGTAGTGGTTTCCTGGGCGCGGCTGCCGTAGTAAGGGTTGGGGAACACGCCGACGCGTTGAGCGCTCTGTTTTTGAACATCGGGGCCGGTTTGAGATGCGGCGATAGTAAACGTGAAGATGTCGGAATCGGAGTTCTGTCGACCGGTCGTCCCGATTACCTTGACCAGAACGCCGCCTTCGATGATCGGGTAGTTCTGGTCTCCAGACTGGTTTGTTTGACCACTTACGACGACTCGATTACGAGTTGTATTTCTGATGAACCACGTATTTGTTCCACTTACAGTGTCGAATCGAATTTCGTAGGAATCACCCGTGCCGGAAAGGGGATTCACAACAAGAGGAACAACTTTTCCGTTGCTCAGGCCCGAGACGCGAACGACTCTCAGCGTATCGCCATACCTGTTTACCGGGTTTAACCCAAAAGGAATGCGCGGCTTTGCTTTGACAATTACCGGGCTGGATTCCAGCGAATGAACCAGTGCGTCAGGCGAACTGGAGTAGTTATACGCAGTGACCGCAAAATAGTATTCCTGGCCGTTTCGCAAAGGAATGTTTGAAAATGTGCTTGCGTCGGCAAGCTTGTCATAACGAATACTCAGATGCCGTTGAATGCCGGAATCAAAACCCTGCTGGGCGAGCCATGAAACGGCCAAACCGGTGCTCGGGTCTACCAGGTAGTCAATGATTCTTGTGATTCCGTTGACGCGGTCGTAAGTCGCCAGCTTCACACCTTCTGTTAATGCCGAAATTGCCAAGGGAAGCTGATACACATTGTAACCCTCAAAAACAAACTCGCCGGAAATAATCCTCTCCTCAATGACTTTTACACGAGGAATATCAGAGCCCCACTCAAGTATGATTTGTCGGTCCAGCTCGACGGATGTTACGTTGGGTTTGGCTGGCGCATGAGGAATATCAAAGAGACCCTTCATGGCTCTCCGGGCAAACAATGAGTGGAACTTCATCACGCCAACGCTCGAGATGTTATCGCCGCCGATCCCGGCTACACCCGCAAAGATAATCTCTTGCGTATCTCCGGGTGCTAGTGCGAATGGCCCCGTGGACAGCACAATCCTGCGGTCGCCGGGCGCAAATGAATACGTGGTTCCCAACCCATCTAGCCATCCTGTTCTTGTCATTGGGTCTCCGGAGTAGACAAACTTCGACGGTGGAAAAGGCCCGGAATAGACAAGTGTATCCCGTATTGAGAAATCACCCAACGGAGCGAACCCCCGCAGCATTTTCCACCATCGCCCTGAACCAGTTGCATAACTACTGGGTCCGACAGGAGGATCAGAATAAGGAGAACCCGCTGAAAATGTGACCATGGAGTTCGCCCGAAGATTCTTCATGCCAAATCGACGCCTCATGTCGAACACAGCTGAATCTGAGGGAGATGCGACCACGGGACCCTGCACCAGTACATAGCCTAAGGCGGGCGGGGACAAGTTGTATTGGCGAAATGTCCCGTCCTCTCGGTTTGCATTGAATCCGAACCCCATGGAAAGAGTTGTGTCGCAGCCGGCGAGATCATCTGTAAAACTACCAATGTCTATATCGGAGAATTGAGCGATGTACATGCTGTCAAGATAGAAAGCCCCTTTTTGTCCGCCCCCGATGTCAACCCCCCCTTTGTTTATCAAACGGTATCTTGTAAAGTACATTTCCTGAATACCGTAAACTCCAAAATACCCCCAAACCGTTTTTTGAATCTCGAGACCTAAAGGATGAGAGCCCACAAAGCTTAGAGATTGCGTGATATCCAGATCATTATAGACCGTCCAAATCACTTGCTCAGCAGGAAGACCAACATCTGGCCCAGCAAGCCCGGGTTCGTCATAGTTGCCGGAAATCAGGCTGTCAGGATCAATGGAAAGGATGCTGAGCGGTGGCGCCTGGTATCCGGGAATTCCATTGCGCTCAATATACGGCGCTCCCCGCTGAACAGGCCATTCAACCCAGTCCTTTCTGTATTGCTCAACGACGTTTGTTATCATTGCTTCTGTCACACTCGAAAAATAGATTTCGTTGACGTCGGCGGCATCCTGTTCAAGACTTCGATACTTTGGAGCAAGGAAATCACGACGGATTCGGTAAATCCTGCTGGCGTCAGGGTTAGGCGACTCGGGAGTTGCTGTTGCGCCAAATCCGTTCACCCAACCCGCTTTCGTTCCAACCCCGTATGTTCCGCCGCCAACACGGATTGGCTGGCTCAGGACGGGCTGTGTATGGGCGGCATCGAGAAAGGCTTTCGCGCCCCAGACGATGCAGTCCTGGTAGATTACGTTTCCCGTTCCCGACGGATAGTATGAGCCGTTGTCACCACCGGGGGAGTGATTCGACTGCCCATCGTCGCGAGACCACGTGTGAAGGTTATTGATGTTCAGAAGAGCATAGTGTGGCGTTCCAGCAGCCTTAAAAAGCGCGCTAGGATTTGTGCGTTTTAATTTGTCGGGCGTCGCCTGCGACAAACAGATGCCGGGCACACCAAGGAGAAAGAAAAAGGTTAACGATGTTCTCACAAGTTACATCCTTACACTCATTCCAAAACGAATCTGGCGTGGCGGGCCGTAGGTGTCAAGTCCCGTTGCGCTCATGAACGCCCAGCGGTTATCAAAGTTAATTGCCCGATAGAATTGTTCGTAATTCGGCAATGCTTTGTATGGTTCAGAGAGAGGATTCTGGAGCCAGCCGTCGTTTCTTGCATCCCCTGTTTGCGGGTTGACGTTCAAAATGTTCCTTTCATTGAAGAGGTTCAGGATGTTTACGAAGAATCGAAGCTCAAGCGGCTTGAGATGAATTGATTTTGCAATGCGCAAATCGACATTCAAAAACCAGGGCGTCGAAGACGCGTTGTTCGTTTCCATTGGAATGGCGCCGCGTACGTCCAGGAGAGATCTTACACCGATAAGCCAGGCACTCGATGATCCGAAGTATTTGATCGGTTCAATCGTCGTGTACCTTCTTCCGCTGTTAAAGGTTGCAACAGAGGAGCATTCAAACCCGTCCAGAATTTCTCCGTCATCAGCGTTGAAGCGCAACGAAGCAAGGAGCGAACCCCGCTGTGTCTGGTCATAATCGAATGGCGTTATAGTATAAGGAATGGGGGGCAGGGTTTCATCAGTTACTTCTTTTTGGTTTGACCGCGGAAAAGACGTTCGCCCTCTTGAGCTTGAAAAGGAATAATAAAGCCCAAAAAACAACCTCTCTTCCTTTTGGAACTCAAGAGACACTTCCGTTCCCCTCGCAGTTCCTTCGCCATTGTTTAGAAATGCAACGAAAAGTGGTTGATCTCCCTCGTATATTTTACCGAGCTGCAACTGGTCGGAGAGGTTCTTGTAGTAAAACCGCGCGGAAAAAATGAGGTCTGGAATCAACTGAGTTCGCCCGCCAACTTCATATTGGGTTGACTTCTCTGGCCCGGCGTAGAACCCAACAACCGACCCACCGAGGTTGTATGGAGTTCTTGTTGTAGGGTTAACGAGATTGCTCAAAGTGAGATTGCTGACATACAAATTATTCAAAGCAGGCAGTTGGGCATATTTACCGTAAGCGAAATACAAAAGTTGTTCAGACGCGAGGAGACATGAAAAGCTTAACCGTGGCAGGAAAGCGCTGAATGGGCTTTGCTCTTTTAGGTTGGATTCAGAAATCATTCCCAACGCGTTAACAACAAAATCATCCACACCCCCAGTTGGACTAATTGTTCTCGAATAGACAAGGCTCCCCGTCTTCAACCTCTCGTAACGTAGGCCAAAAGAGAGCGTGGCAGCCTCTTCTGTGAACGTGTTGCTGAAGTAAGCGGATTGGAAGAGAGGCTTGCGGGGTGCTTCGAGTCCTTCATCAACGGAGTTTCCCAAATAATCGTATCCGTAGTTAGTGACAAAACCTGCTTGGATTACACGAACTCGACGCTCGTATTCATCTGCAAAGGTTCTATCTGGTATGCCGTCACCATTCGTATCAAGATAGGAAAGCAAATTGTTGATGATGTTTACCCGATAGTCTCGTATTGTCCAACCCTCGGTCATTCCTCCGACATCAAGTTGCCACGCTGAAGTTACGTTTGCCTTGAAATTAGCAAAGAACGTCGTGCTTGATTGGCGATTCTTACTGTAGGTATTGTTCGGGGCACTTGGATCTTGAAAACTAAACTGGAAAATTGTGCTGTATGAATAAGGGGCAAAGTATCGGCCGTTAAAACCGAAATATCCCTTCCGTGCATTTTCAAGACTATCCGCGTACTTCATCCAATCGTCGCCGAAATCAGGGTCAGAACGTTGACCAAAACGGTCGTACAGGCTGAAACCGATGTTGTAGGAAATATCGTCCGTCAGGTTGTGAGTTATAGTAATTCCACCGAAGGATGTCCGCTCCTCGTTCCTCATGTTTCTGCGTTGACGAAAATAATTCTGGAGCGCAAAAGGCCAGTTCCCCCCGTCCGGGAATTCCGATTTGGAATAACTTCCTGTCAACCGAACCTGGAGGTCGCCGAGTTCGATTGTTGAATTACCTTGGAGTGTGGTTCTGGAGCTAGCGTTGTTTTCGAGGAAATTGCGCTTGAATTCGACGGGGCCGGGCAAAGGTGTACCAACCGGACGCGATCCAAGACCATCCTGAACCAGGTTCTCGAATCTAAACGGCTCAAGGAACATTTGCTGCCGGTTTCCGAAAAATTCATGTTCACCCGCGACCAAAAACTCGAATCCGGGAATGATTGGACCACTCAGCGTTCCGACAAAGTCACGATAACCGAAGGAGGTTGCATTCCAGAACTCGCTGCCGGTGTTGACGAGATTATCCGTCTGGCTGCTGAAAAAGAATTGCAGGGAATCCGACCCCGTTTTCATCCGCGTGTGAACGAGGCCAGCATTGGAGCGGCCGAATTCCGGGCCATACGCGCCCGTCGTGACATCGATCTCCTCAATCGCTTCCGGAATGATTTCGACTCCGTTTGAGTTGAAAAACGGGTTCGTGACCGGAAAGCCATCGATGAAATAGCCCACTTCGCCAGAACGACCTCCGCGGAAATGCAAGTTGCCGTTTTGAGATACAACGGCGGGCAGAATCGAAAGATAGTTTTGCAGGCCACGGAATGGAAAAGAGAGAATTTTTTTTCCCGTCAGGCGGTGAGCACTGAATACATATCGTGGTTGAAAGCTGTCGGCTGGAGAAGGTGTGAAGACCGGAGTCTGGGTGAGGCTCGTGTCGTTGTCCTGCGCCTCAAGTGTTGAAACGGCGAGGCAGACAAGTAAAGCGCCCCGCAACCGGTTCGAACGGTTCATGTGGTGGTGTCCGGTTTCTTTGGACACAGGCCGCGGCGCAGATGCGCTCGAGCGGAGAAGCGGGCTGAAGAATTGCAGCAGCTACATCAAGCAGTCAGTCTCAATAATCGATACGCCGTTTCTCCTCAACCTGTGTTGATATGAAATCTATCGAACTCCCGAACGACTGTCAAGCTTTTCAGCGCGAATTCGGCCGAAAACAACTCCTGTTACTCTTTTGCGCGCATTTACCACGAAGTTTTTAGCCAGCCGGTGTAAATCGCTTTCTGCAAGTCTGTGGGATTCTTGGTCTTCACGAACTTATAGGGCGGCACTTCCTGGTTGCGAAGCGTTACCTCGAACTCTCGAAGCATGTCATCTCTGAACACCGCCAGCTTCAACTTGTCTCCTGCCTTCATTTCTGGGATCCGCTGGTTCAGGTCTGCCGTTCTCACGCGCATCCCGTTCATGGCAACGATCTCGTCTCCCAAGTTCATCCCGGCTTCATACGCGGGCGACCCCGCCGCGAGGCGGTTGATGCGAGCGCCTGTTCCCGCGTCGTTTGTGAAAGCTCCGAGCCAGGGCTTCAACGTTGTGTCCCGTGGGACAAGTTCGAGCCCGGCATAACCGAACGCTTTTTCCCATTCGAGCGGCTTTGTTCCGTGAACATAGTCCTCGAAAAAGCTTTTCAGGTTCTTCCCGGCAAATTCTCCCGCCATTTTTTGAAAATCGTCTACGGTGTATCCCTTCTTACCCAACCGGAATCGTTGAAACATCGCTTTCATAACATCATCCAAAGAACTTTTATTGCCCGAACTCTGCCGGATTTCCATGTCGAGGAGGAAAAAGAGCGTTGCACCCTTGTCATAATAGTCCGATTCCGCATTGTAAGCACTCGGATTGTTGCGCCAGAACTTGACCCACGCGTCAAAGCTGGACTCTGATGCCGACTGCACCCGGTTTCCCGGCTTGAGCCTATCCTGTTGCACCGAGCCCGCGATCGTCTGCAGATAATTATCCACGGTAAGGAAATTGTTTCTGACTAAAATCAATGAGCCATAGTAATCCGAGCCGCCCTCGGCAATCCAAAGCTCTTTCACATAGTTCTCTTTGGCAAAGTCGTACGGGTGGATTCCCGCGGGACGAAGCTGCTTCACGTTCCAGGTGTGAAAGTATTCATGCGAAGTGAGGCCCATAAAACCCTGGTAAC
>CAYIBG010000036.1:0-7537 GCA_964361365.1 uncultured Ignavibacteriaceae bacterium
AGAGCCGGGAAATCCAGATGGACATGTGTCAGCGCTGCCATCTGGAAGGGTTCAGCGTCTGGAATGACGGCGCTGAACCGAACATGGTTTCTCCGGGGTCCAGGCTTCACTCTTACAAGGCTGTGTATGTCGGATCCAACACCAGAGGTCAGGAATCGGATTTCCGCATCGCAGCCCAGGCGGACCGGTTGAAAGAAAGCAAGTGTTTTCAGAAAAGCGGAACGATGGTGTGCACAACATGCCACGACCCGCACCAGAACTCGAAACAGATCGGCACTGCCGTGTTTAACCAAAAATGCCAGTCATGCCACGGGGCCGAGAAACATCAGGTGGTCTGCTCCATGAAAAACAAAAAGGCGGAAGCGGCAAACAACTGCACATCCTGTCACATGCGCACCGGAGAAACGAGCGATATTCCGCACGTCTTGTTCACCGACCATTACATTCGGAAAAATATCGAGGCCGGAGGCAAAAGCAACCGAAAAGAACCTGATGGTTTGATGTCGTTTGTTCCGGTGATTGAATCTGAATCATATGCAGACCGCACGCGACAGCGGGGTCTTATGTTTTTCGAATATTACGAGTCGCAGGTGGCGGAAACTGCATATCTCGACAGCACAATTCTCTATTTACAGACGGCCGCCGCGCTCGGTTCCCCCCGCTTTGACGGCCAGGATGAATATGCGCTGGGAGGCGCTCTGTACGGGAAGGGCTCTTTTGCCCGGGCAATTCCTGTGTTGCAAAGGGCAGTTGTTCGAAACCCGGCACACGCGAGGGCGTACTTGCTGCTCGGCAGGAGCTTCCTGGCGATGGACAGACTTCAGGATGCGTCGCGGGCGTTCGGAAAAGGAATTCAATCTCAACCGAGATTTGTGGAAAACTACCTTGGGATGTCGGAATCGCTGATCCTCACAGAGCAGTACGATCAGGCCATCATTTATGCAGAACGTGCCCTTGCGCTTGATTCGCTTTCGTACGCGGAGGCTTATTACCGGAAAGGGCTGGCGCACCACAACAAGAAGAACCTGGTGGGGGCAAGAGAACAGTATGAACGGGCTCTACAGCTAGATCCGGATTATGCAAGCGCACTCTTGAATGCGGGGGCAACTTTCATGCTGGAATCAAAATGGAGTCAGGCGGTTCCGTACCTCGACAGGATCATCCGTCGATATCCGGAATCAGTTCCGGCGTTGTTCAACAAAGCGGTTTGCCTTGTGAACCTGAGGGACAACAATGGAGCCCGCGCTTTAATTCAACGAGTGTTGGCGATAGAGCCTGATAATGAGGCAGCGAAGGAGATGTTGAGAGGAATTGCGATGCGATAGCATCATGGACCGCAAAAACGTCATGCCGCCCCCTTCTGTGCCAACGCTGCCGAGGCTGCAATCACACGAGTTGCCCCCGCTTTAAGGATCTCTGATGCACACGAATTAATCGTCGCCCCTGTTGTTATCACGTCGTCCACGATGAGACAAACCCGGTTTTCCACGAGTGCTCCGAGTGCGATTTCAAACGCCTCTTCCATGTTTTCCGTGCGTTCTTCGAGGTTGAGCTGAGTTTGAGTTTGCGTGTGTTTTCTTCTCCCCACAATATCTGCCCGCAATTGGATGCCAGTAACCTCCGAAATTCCTCGTGCAATCATTTCCGCCTGGTTATACCCTCGCTCCCTGAATTTGATCCTGTGCAGCGGGATCGGGATAAGAATCTCTCCTGCGACGCCCCAGTCCCGCATTTGTTCGCCTATTCTGCGGCCCAGCTCGACACCGAGCGATTTAAATCCTTGATACTTCAAGCCGTGGGCGATGTGCTGGAAGGCCCCTTCTTTCTCAAAGACGTATCGAGAAACTAAATCGGACACAGAGCCGCCTGTCAGCAATTTTTCTCTTGTGTCGATAAACAAAGGATGCTGGCGAGTGACGCTTTGAATGGAATCCCAGCAAGTGAGGCAAACCCGCTTCTGTCCGTCATCGAGATGGTTATTGCAGGAAATGCACAACGGGGGAAACACGAAATCGAGGCAGGAGTTCGCGAATTGTTGCAGGGATCGGGCAGGATGTAGTGCCATTTCCATTAACTAATCTTGTGTTTTCAAAACTCAACCGCAAAGTTCACCTCAGCCAGAGGCTGATGAGCCTTTTGCTCAAAGAAGGCGCAAAGGGCGCAGAGAAAGAAACGCCAAAGAGTATTGAAGACTCACTCTAACCCTTTGCGATCTTTGCGTTTCCCCGCCAGACCGCAGGCGGCCTGGCTCTGCGTGCTTTGCAGTTAAAAATACTAAGTAGTTCTCACCGAAAAACTCTCAGTCAGTCTGAGCGCAGCGAAGCGTAAGCAAGTGTAGAGGGCGAAGTCGAAGACTGCTCAGCGCATGTTTCGACTTCGTTCTGATAAACAACATCAGAACTGCCTGCCCGCCGTCCGCTGTGGCGGACTTTGGCAGGCGGGCGCTCAACATGACCATTTTGTTGCTTTGTCATCGTGAACTAAGTAATTTTTTCAGAATGAGCACTCGCCAGTTCACTTTTTCCCTTCGAGGCGTTCGATCGAATTCCGCAGCTCCGCCGCCCGCTCGAACTCGAGCTCCTGCGCCGCCCGCTTCATCTCGGTTTTCAATTCGGAAATCAAGTCGTCCTTTTGCTCTTTGCTGAGGTACTTTGCAACCGGCTCGGAAACGGCGGAAAACCTTGATTTCATCGACCGCTCATCACGACGGTCTCTCACGTCGGCGACGGCTGTTGCCGCCAGCACTTCGTCGACCGTTTTGTAGATGGTCTCTGGCGTGATGCCGTGCTGCACGTTATAGGCCGTCTGTTTTTTCCGGCGGCGGCTTGTCTCATCGATCATTCGTTGCATGGAGCCCGTCATGATATCCGCATACAGAATGACTTTGCCGTTGACGTTGCGCGCTGTCCGCCCGGCGGTTTGAATCAACGACCTTGTCGACCTGAGGAAACCCTCCTTATCCGCGTCGATGATGGCGACGAGGGAAACTTCCGGCAAATCCAGCCCTTCACGGAGCAGGTTCACACCAACGAGAACGTCAAAATCGCCCAATCTGAGGTCTCGAAGAATTTCCACACGTTCAAGGGCTGCGACTTCCGAGTGAACGAATCGCACCTTCACGCCGATGTTTAAAAGATATTCGGTCAGGTCTTCCGCCATTTGCTTGGTGAGCGTCGTGACGAGGATGCGCTCGTTTCGTTTCGCCCGCTCCCGGATTTCGGCTATGAGGTCGTCAATCTGGTTCTTGCTTTTTCGAATCTCCACTTCAGGGTCGACGAGTCCGGTGGGCCGAATGACCTGTTCCACGACTACTCCCTTGCTTTTCTCGAGCTCGAAATCGCCGGGTGTGGCGCTCACAAAGATGATCTGGTTGACGATGGATTCCCATTCCTCGAATTTCAGCGGGCGGTTATCGAGGGCCGAAGGGAGTCGGAACCCGTAGCCCACGAGAGTTTCCTTGCGTGAACGGTCCCCGGCGTACATCGCCCCGATTTGAGGAACAGTCGCATGCGACTCATCGATGACCGTGAGGAAACCTTTTGGAAAATAATCGAGCAGGCAAAATGGACGCGAGCCGGGCGGCCGTCCGGTCAGGTGGCGAGAATAGTTTTCGATGCCCGAGCAATACCCAAGCTCCCGCATCATCTCGATGTCGAACCGGGTTCGCTGCTCGATACGCTGGGCTTCAACAAGTTTGCCGAGCGAACGAAGCTCTCCAGCCCGCTCACGAAGTTCTGTATAGATGCCGCCGATGGCCCGGTCGATGCTTTGCCGGGTCGTGATAAACTGTTTGGCCGGATAGATGACTTCGAAATCTGTTTCCTCCAGAATCCTTCCGTCCACTTTATTGATGTAGGAGAGACGCTCGATAACATCGCCAAAGAATTCGATCCGGACCGCTTCCTCGTTTTCATAGCCCGGAATGACTTCGACGACATCCCCGCGCACGCGGAACGTGCCCCGGGCAAATTCGTAGTCATTTCTCGCATAGAGTAAATCCAGGAGTTTTCTCAGCACTTCCTGCCTCCCTATCTTTTGGCCCTTCTTGAGTGAAAGGATTTGGCCGATCCAGTCGTCGGGTGCTCCGATTCCGTATATGCAGCTCACGGAAGCAACCACAATGACGTTGGTGTCCCCGCTCAGCAGTGCGCTCGTGGCCCGCAGCCGAAGCCGGTCGATCTCGTCGTTGACCGAAGAATCTTTGGCGATGTACGTGTCGCTGGCAGGTACGTATGCTTCCGGCTGGTAGTAATCGTAGTAACTAATGAAGAACTCGACGCGGTTCTTAGGAAAAAACCCCTTGAACTCGGCATACAGCTGCGCCGCCAGCGTCTTGTTGTGCGACATGACGAGCACAGGTTTTTCTATCTGGGCAATGACATTCGAGATGGTAAATGTTTTTCCGCTTCCGGTGACGCCGAGGAGGGTCTGGTATTTATCGCTGCGCTGGAGTCCTTCTGCCAGTTGTCGAATAGCATCCGGCTGATCGCCGGATGGTTTGAGGTCGGAAATGAGCTGATACGGCATCGGACGATTGCAAAATGCGGAATGTGGATTTTCGGAAAGCTGATTACTTCGCTTCGTCCTTGCCCGCGCGTGCTACGAATAGGAACGCATCGCGGACGAAATCGGCTGCGTTCGTGGCAAATGGGTCCGGGATGGCTTTGCGAAGCTGGTCGAGCGTCATCGCAACGCCGCCCGCGGAAACCGATAAATTCTGATTGATGAGAATCGCCCGGTTTGCCTGCCCGCATTTGAGCACGACACTTGCCTTCACGTTGGGAAAGGCAGCCTCGGTGACCGCGTCGATATGAATCACTCCGCCCAGCAATTTCAGCGCGTCGGGATTGTCGCATTCGGCTTCGATGTTCTGTGTCTTGAGATAAGCAAGGTCTTCCTGAATAAGCTTTTTGGCCAGGGTCGCCACTTCTTTCGCGACGGCTGTCATTTTGTCCCTGTCGCTTGCGAATTTTGCCCAATCTTTGATGGTGGTGTCGAGCAGAGTTTTGGATCCGGCGTTCATGAGATTTCCTTTTGTTTAATTCCTGATGGGTGATTAATTAAGAAATGGTTGATTTCTTCCGAATTCGGCGGCCGTGATAGGCTTCATGATATCTCCTGAGCAATCTGACGAAAATATAGTAAAATCACGCTTAAGATTCTCAAGTCGCTTTGCAAGTTCATTTCCTCTTTGCTAATTTGATGTATGCGCCTGTGTTGCGGCTTTTTCCTTGTTTGCATGGCTTTTCTTTCTGCTTGCGATTCTCCGCCAGCGGGTGACAAGAATGCCGACAGCGACCTTGTCATGCTTTACGCCCGGCTGCTTCTTCTCAACGAGGAATACAAGACCTCCTCGCCCAGCATGACTCTGGACGAGTTTCACCGCAAATCTGAAGAAATCCTTGTGGCTCACAAAACAAACAAAGATGAGTTTATAGTCCGAGTTCGAGCGGTTTCGAACGATCCGGAATCATTCAGACTTTTTTACGATGATGTTTCGAAAAGCGTTCAGGAACTCAGCAAGAAGCAATGACCTTTGGAGAGACATATCCGAATTTTGCTCATTAGCGCGTCACAACGTGGCGCACTAAATATTCGATCTGATAATGATCATACCAACAGAAGGCAGAGAATTTCGCAAAGCTGGATTCTGGCTGAGGTTCACAGCAATCTGGATCGACAGTGTCGTTGTAGTCGGGTTAACGTACCTTGCTGTTGTTTCAGCCCGAGTCTTCTCAACTTACATTCCATTTGAACTCTCGGCTTTGGGGTTTGCTGTGGCCTATTCAGCCATTTTCATTGGTGCAAGAGCTCAAACAATAGGCAAAACGATATGCGGCTTGCGTGTCTTGAAAAAAGATGGAAGCTCAGTGAACTATCTGACCGACCATCTCACGCGCACAGTCGTGCAACAGGAACTCGCATACAAAAAAAGAAGTGCTTTAGCTGTTCTGTTCGTTCTTGGTGTGAGTTCCTTCTTTTTCACGCTACAGACAATCGAGTATGTCAATTACTATGGCCTATACACCGACATGCTGCCATACAGTATGGCAAAGACACCTTATGACGATCGCGAGCAAGGTACCGTTGTTGACGTTTCCTCTCTAACCCCATCAAATGATTCACTATTTGTGCAGTGGCTCAACACCAATGGGAAGTCCCCCATTGACTATGCGGTGCAGGTGGCTTCGGCCCATCAACTCGTCGTGTTCGGTGAAGCGCATGGCAACCGCGGGCACATCGCGTTTCTGAGTAAAATCATACCTGACTTGTATCATCGTGCGGGTGTGCGGTGCGTTGCGATGGAGGCCTGCACTAACGAGGACAATGAAGAAATCGCGCGTCTGGTAACAGCCAGCGAGTACGATCATGATTTAGCGATTCAAATAGCCCGCAATCAGCCATGGCATTCTTGGGGAATGAAAGAATACTGGGATGTCTTGTATGCCGTTTGGCAACTGAATAGAAGTCTGCCAGATGCAGAGAAGAAAATGCGCGTCATCGGGATCGACAGTCAATGGGACGGTCCTTCGTTTGCACTTGCACTTGCCGGTGCTGATGATGCTGTGAAGGGACCCATTTGGGAGAGGCTACGGATATTCCGGGCACTTCTAGGGTTACCTGGACTCGTGCTCCGCGATGAATTGATGGCTCAACAAGTGGAACAGGAGATCATTGAAAAAGGAGAAAGTGGCGTGGTTTGGTGTGGTGCCAACCATGGTTTCATCAATTACAAACAACCCTTCGGCAAGGGACGAATGGCATACATCCTTCACCACAAGTACGGTGACAAGGTTTTTCAAATTCTCCTTCATTCCAAGGATACGTCGCCATCGATTATTGATCCGGGTTATAGTGGCCCTGCACCTAAGATGGGCGACTTCATAGAACGAATTATGGCGTATCGAGCAGACTCTCCAACGGGGTTCGACGTAGTCGGTTCACCATTCGAGTTTCTTCGCGACAGTACGCACTATCATTACTCAAAACAACCAAAAACGGCCTTTGGGGATGTTGCCAGTGGATACATCTTCCTAGAACCACGAAATGAGTTCAAGGGTTGTCAATGGGTCAACGGGTTCATCACTTCAAAGATGTTTGCAACGTACAAGCCTTTCTACGAAGGGAGAGCCAGCCGACCATTTAGCACTGCTGGGGAAGCAGATGAGTTTTTCAAGAAGGAAACAGAATCCAATCAGTAACGAGTGCGGACACTGCACATAACAGGGCCAAGCATCGACGTTCGATTCTTTTGTAAAGGCTTTGCTCATGCCCACACTCGCACGGTTAGTTGAACTCACTCCATGCCGCCGTCAGCTATAGAAAAGCATAGACGGCGGCACGGCGTGCTTGGCGCGCACGTTATGCGCCACTTGTAGAATTCATGATTGGACTTTTGCATTTCAAACTCGTAACTTAGCCGGCTTTCCGACGTAAGGTTTCTGCCACAATTCTTCTGAGTTTCACCATTCACAAGGAGTTATTTATGCGAACCATTCCTCGCGTTGCCTTTCTTTTTCTTCTGTGCGCATCCACC
>CAYIBG010000036.1:7637-13691 GCA_964361365.1 uncultured Ignavibacteriaceae bacterium
CCTGGCGCGAGGAACAAAACAAAGGCGAGCGCGCCGACACAGCCAAACTCTCGAAGCTCAAAGCCGATTTTGAAAAGAAACAGGACGAGTGTGCGAAGCTCGTCGAAAACAACGAGTTCGGACAGGCCATCGAGCAAAATGGCGGAGTCGGGTTGAACGCAAGCACGAACGCGGAGGCAACACAGTACTACTTCAGCCTGCCTTCGAATAAACTGGAGCTCTGGTTTTCTCTTGAGTCCTCCCGCTTCGTGGACCCGGTTCTACGCGACTTTTACAAGGAAAAAGATGTGGTCATGGAGGAACGGAGGCTTCGCACGGAGAGCAATCCGCAGGGAAAACTTATAGAAGAATTTATTTCGGTTGCGTATAAGTCGCATCCTTACAAAGACCCGGTCGTGGGCCACATGTCCGACCTCCAGGGCATTACGAAAGCGGAAGCTGCGGCATTTTATAAGAAATACTATGTGCCCACCAACATGGCAATCGCTGTCGTGGGCGATGTTAACCCCAACGAAGTGAAGAAACTTGCGGAAACCTATTTCGGCCGAATTCCTTCGGCTCCGAAGCCGGAGCCGGTTCGCACCGTTGAACCTCCGCAGAACGGAGAGCGCCGGGTTGTCCTCAAGGAGCAATCGCAGCGGATTTTCCTTATGGGTTACAAGAAAGGCTCCATCAACCACAAGGATAATGCAACATACGGGGTCATCTCAGATTTGCTGAGCTCTGGAAGAACTTCGAGGCTCTATCGTTCGCTCGTGCGGGACAAGAAACTTGCCATCGCGGTTTTCGGATTTTCCGGATTCCCGGGGCAAAAGTATCCGAACATGTTCGTGTTTTTTTCGGTTCCGGCGCAGGGAAAGACCAACGAAGAATGCCAGGCAGCCATTGAAGAAGAAATCGAAAAGCTCAAAAAAGATCCCGTCAATGAAGAAGACCTGAGGGCCGTGAAGACGCGGGCGCGGGCGAACCTGACCCGTTCGCTTTCATCGAATGGCGGCATGGCCGGTCAGCTCACGTTTTATCAGATGCAGAGGGGCGATTGGCGGAAGTTGTTCAACCTGCTGGATGAAATCAATGCCGTCACAACCGACGACGTCAAGCGGGTTGCAAACGAGATGTTCGCCAACGCTCATCGCACCATCGGTATGATTGAACCGGTGAAATAAGGAGACCAGCCATGAAACCCAACCGCATATTTATTCTGACACTGTTCACCCTTGTTTTCACCGCCTCTTCGTTTGGCCAGGGAAAAGCGCCGAAAAATTACAAGCAGCTGCAGTATCCCAAAATGCGCGAGATACAGATTCCCGACCCCGCACGCTTCGAACTCGCGAACGGCATGGTCGTGTACTTGTTGGAAGACCACAATCTTCCTGTGATCAATGGATCAGTGATGGTGCGCGCCGGGGCTCGCTGGGAACCTGCCGACAAAGTCGGCCTCGCTTCCCTCACCGGACAAGTGATGCGGACTGGCGGGACAGCGTCGAAAACAGGCGATGAGATCGACGAGATGCTGGAGCGTGTAGGAGCCTCCGTCGAAACATTCATCGGTACCGCATCGGGCGGCGGGAGCCTTTCTGTGCTCAAAGAAGATATCGACATCGGTCTTGGCGTGTTGGCGGACCTCTTGCAAAACCCTGCTTTCCGGGATGACAAGATCGACCTTGCCAAAATCACTTCCCGCTCGTCCATTTCCCGCCGGAACGACCAGGTGGGTGGGATCATCGGAAGGGAATACAACAGGCTTGTGAACGGGCCGAATCATCCGTACGCCCGGCTCACCGAATACGCGACCATCGAGAACATCACCAAGCAGGACATGATCGATTTTCACAGGAAGTACTTTGTTCCAAACGGAACGATCGTCGCATTTTGGGGGGATTTCAAAACGGACGAAATGAAATTAAAAGTCGAGAAGGCGTTTGGCGGCTGGACACGACGCGAAGTGGCGTACCCGTCCGTTCCCGAACCGCGCATGGCCACGCAACGATCCATCAACTTTATCAAGAAGGACGATGTCAACCAGTCGAACATCGCCATCGGCCACGTCGGCGGCCTGTTGAAAGATGCTGAGAGTTCACAGTTAAACCTGGCAGACCAGGCGTTCGGCGGTGCTTTTGCTTCCCGTCTCTTCAAGAAAGTCCGCTCGGAAGAGGGTCTTGCGTACTCCGTGTTTAGTTTCTGGGGAGAGAGCTGGGATTATCCCGGTGTTTTTCGGATGGGCGGCTCCACGAAATCCAAAACAACGGTGAAAATGGTGCGCTCGGTCTTGCGCGAGTTCGAGGACGTTGTGAAAAACGGAATTACGGACGCCGAGCTGAAGTTCGCAAAAGAATCGTTCCTGAATTCGTACGTCTTTGAATTCGACACCAAAAGCGAGATCATCAACCGTTTGATCACTCTTGAATTCTATGGTTATCCAAAAGATTACATTCAGAAACAGCAACGGGAGGTGCAGGAAGCCACGAGGCAATCCGTCAACGAAGCCATCGCAAAGCGCTGGAAACCGGAAGCGCTGACGGTTCTCGTTGTCGGGAAGGATTCCGATTTCGATGAACCAATGAGCTCGCTCGGCAGCGTTCGAACGGTCGACATCACGATTCCCGCACCGCCGGAGAAAATCCCGGACCCCACGCCTGAAACGATCGGCAAGGGTAAGGAGATACTGAAAAAAGCCCTTGCAGCTTTGGGTGGAGAGAAAGTGCTGGGCATAAAGGACATTGTTCAGAGCGCTCAGATGACCATGAACACGCCGATGGGCGAGATGGTTATGGAAACACAGATGACATGGGTGTCTCCGAACAAAATGGCCCAGAACATGAAAATGGCTATGGGAGAAATGGCGAGCGGATTCGACGGCACGAACGCGTGGATGAAATCCGCGATGGGAACGCAAGACCTGCCCGCCTCGCAAAAAGAGGAGCTTGTAAAGTCGATGCTCCTCAACACGTACGTTTTGCTGAAAGGAATCGAGAGCCCCGATTACACCGTGCAGTTTTTCAAGGACGACAAACTCAACGATAAACCGGTCCAGGTCGTCATCGTTCGACATAAGCAGACGAATAATTCGGTGAGAGTGTATGTCGACCCGCAGAATTCCCTCGTTGTCAAACGCGTTTCCCGGGGTCGGACCTTGCAGGGTCCTGCCGACCTGGAAGAACTCCTTTCTGACTACCGGGATGTGGACGGGGTGAAAATCCCCTTTAAAGTGGAAACGAATGCCGACGGAAAAAGACAAACGCTGACCACGATAAGCAGCGTCAAAATCAACTCCGGCGTCAAGGACGACGTGTTCAAGAAGCCCTAATTAGTTCTCGATGAAAAAAGCAGCAATATGGTCATGTTGAGCGCCCGCCTGCCAAAGTCCGCCACAGCGGACGGCGGGCAGGCAGTTCTGATGTTGTTTATCAGGGCGAAGCCGAAACATGCTCTGAGCAGTCTTCCCTGCCCGCCTCATCTGATCCTTGAAGGCAGGCGGGGACTTCGCCCTCTACACTTGCTTACGCTTCGCTGCGCTCAGACTGACCGAGACTTTTTCAGTGAGAACTAATTAGAAGAGAAAGAAGGCCGAATGGAAAGCGAACGGTTTTATCGAGGCGTGTTTTATGCGGGCGGCGGGTGGAATTTTCTGATGTCGATACCGATGACATTCCTCGTCAGCTCTCTGCCGGCGATGATACAGATCGATGCCCCCCGGTATCCCATCTTTGTGTATTTCAACCTGATGACGGTGTGCCTGTTTGGATGCATTCAGATCCTGGTCGCAAGGAATCTGAGCTCATCGAGGTCACTCGTGAAGATACTCGTCTGGTCGAAAATGCTCACCGTGGTCGTTTTTGTTGCGGGCTTGTTTTTCCTTGCAATGCCGCCGAACCTGACGAACTTTCTTCTTCCTGGAATGATCATCGACTTGATCTTCGGCGTGTTGTTCTGGCGCTATCTGTTTTTCTCATCCAAATCGCCTAACACGGGGACCCAGGTTTAAGAAGCTGAAGCGATGCATCATCGGCCACAAAAAAGATCAAACGCAACAAATAAACCTGCTGCCGCCGGACAGGCAGGCACAACCTTGCGCATATCCACCCTGCAGAGCATAGTAAACGTAATGATTGCGGCCATCGACTAGTTAGCCGCATAAACCTTTTTCTGCGTTTCGACTTACCCTTCAACGTACTAACAAGTTCTTTTTCGCATCTCAAAGGATGTAATCAGACAGATGATATCTTCAAGGGCGTCATCGAGCCGTGGTTCTCCAGTTAGCGCTCAAGAAACATTGCATATGCCATTCTCCTAATTTCTCAGATTGTGGATGTCCGAGAGCCAAATACCGCAGGCAGGCAGCTCGGATTCTTCTCCTACGATCCGGAGCGGGGGATAAAGGTCTCGTATACAGTTCGATTCTGATCACGTGTAAGGAATGGGCACAGCGGCTCACAGCGCAATCAACGACACTCGCTCTTTTATAGGTCTTAGACAGAACGTAATGAATAAAGATAGTTGTGCTCGTTCCATTGCTATTGCCGCGGGCCGAAAGAGTTGTTAATGAGCGGCCACAGCAATGGCGGTGTTTGCGCAAATGTTGTGCTCATTTTTCGGATTCTGCCAGATCGAATGGAACAATCAACCGTTCTCATTTGTCTAATTGACACAAGTCACTATTGTGTAACAGCGACAGGAGAACGATAAAATGAAGAAGAATAGCTTGATGCTTGATATTATTTTCATAGCCGCACTGGTTTTTTCAAATCTCGCACACTCCCAAGTTTCGAGTGAGCTGAGAATCGACCCGATGTTGCTGGTCTCTTTAAAGGAGTGCCGCAACATTGCGAATAACCTTGGCAGTGGACTCTTCCCGGGATGGGATTTTCAGAAAACTCCCGTGCTTTTCTATCGCCCGAACGTCCAGGAATTACTTATCAACTATCCGCACAAACCGAAAGGATTCTCTCTTTACACAGGTTTTAATCCGCTGGGCCATGACACAATCTATGTTCGAAATGATACAACACTGTTTTCATACGATGATCAAAATACTTCAACTGAGGTTGACAGCATCCGCGTTCTCGTTGTCGCCGATCCTTTCTCCACGCTGCGCAATCAGTTACAAGATATAGTTGGAAGACCCAAAGAGTTTGCAAGCTCTTGGTTAAAGAGTTGGCAATTCATACCCGATCCTTACTTTAAGCTGCAAGTCATTCTCCACGAAGCGTTCCACGTCTACCAGAACAAAATGGCGCCCGACAAAGGGGCGAATGAAATGGTCGTTGCGCAATACCCACTTCTTGACCCGGAAAACAATGCCCTCTCTGTTATGGAAGGTAATATTCTGAAGGACGCACTTCTCGCACAAGGGTCTAAAGCAAGGTTTGAGAAAATCAAAGAATTCGTGGCTGTACGAAGTTATCGACAGTCACGACTTGATAGCAGCTTTGTGGAATACGAGAATCTGAATGAGTATTCGGAAGGACTTGCAAAATATGTTGAATACAAGCTCCTGAAAAGCGGCGATGCCATTGAACCAACCAAGGAGATGTACTTCCATCAAGGATTCAATGGCTATCGGGGAATCCTTTCAAAGAAATTTCGAGTTGCAATGGACAACATGGTCAACATTGTTGCTGTCAATGATGACCGTTTCGGAAACAAATTTGGTTCCGGACCGCTCCGCTTCAAGTTGTACGATCTGGGTGCCTGTCAGGCATTGCTGCTCGACTACGTTATGCCCCGCTGGAAGGAGACAATATTCCAACCAACCACATATCTTACTGACTTGCTCAAACAGTCTGTGGCGCTCAAAGCGGATGAACTCAAGCGGTATCTCGATCAGGCAAAAGGAGAATACAAGTACGATGACGCCTATCGCAGCAAGGTGGAATTTGAAAAAGAAGGAAAGCAGAAGATTGAAGAGAAAGTTGCCTCCATACTCAAGACAGAAAAGACTCTCGTGGAGATTTCCTTTGGAGGAGTGACAAGGAAAGCCAGAGTTGCACGATTCACACCATTCGGAGTAACGCAGGTCGGCAAACAGTCAGCGATCTACGAAATGGTGCCGGC
>CAYIBG010000037.1:0-13560 GCA_964361365.1 uncultured Ignavibacteriaceae bacterium
TTCAACGGAATCCCCTATTCAAAACATACGATTGGCTTGAGAGCAGTCCGTTATGACCATTTTTTCCTCCCGGCGCTCGAAGTCGGACCTTCTTCCTCTCAAGGCTATTTCAGCAACATCATCTTTTTCACCTGGACAAAGCTCTCCGACGTTCTGCTGACACCAACGGCACTTATTCGATAAAAATAAATGCCCGAGGGAACCTGAGCTTGCCACGGAATCTCATAAAACCTTGCTTCCTGCTCCTGGTCGACGAGCGTCTCGATGAACCGGCCCAACACATCATAAACCTCCAGTTTCACGAGACTTCGCTGGGGCAACCCGTAGCGTATCATCGTGCCCGGATTGAAGGGATTCGGATAATTCTGTGACAGCGAATATTCTCTCGGAATTTGGCTGAGAATATCTTCAGTCCCGCTCACGACGCTCGGCGCTGCGTTCACTTCATTTGAGTACCCGCTTTCGTTCCCTGCGCTATCGACCGTACTCACACGAAGATAGTACCTCGTTCCGTTGACGAGACCCGTCATGGTTTTGGTGGTGTCTGCAATCCCTGCCGTCGTTGAATCCACTTTCGTTGTCGGGTTTGGCGACGTGCCGCGGTAAACCCTGTATCTAAGAAAATCTGCCTCGATATTCTTTCGCCACTTGATCCCGATTTTTCCAGTCGAGGAGTCTGTCACGACGAGGTTCCCCGGAGCTGCGGGCGCAATTCGGTCAGCCGGAGCTGCGTTCACTTCGTTCGAATACGCGCTTTCGTTGCCTGCGCTGTCCACAGCCGTTACGCGGAGATAATATCGTGTTCCGTTAGCGAGGCCTGTAGAAATCCTGCTCGTGTCAGAACTCCCACTGCTTGTCGAATCCACTTTTGTGGCGGGACTAGGCGATGTCCCTCGGTATATTCTGTATCTTAGAAAATCGACCTCTGTGCTTTTTCGCCACTTGACACCGATTGTTCGACTCGAGGAGTCTGTCACCACAAGATTCCCCGGAGCCGATGGAGCAATCCTGTCTGCTGGCGTCGCGTTGACTTCATTTGAATACGCGCTTTCATTACCTGTACTGTCCAGAGCTGTTACACGGAGATAATATCTCGTTCCGTTCGTGAGGCCCGTGAAGTTCCTGCTCGTGTCGGAAATTCCACCCGTTGTCGAATCCACTTTTGTCGTTGGGTTTGACACAGTTCCCCGATACACCCTGTATCGTAAGAAATCCGCCTCAGCGTTCTTTCGCCATATAATACCGATTGCTCCACTCGAGGAGTCTGTTACCACAAGATTCCCGGGAGCTGAAGGAGCTATCCTCTCTGCCGGAGTCGCGTTGACTTCATTCGAATATCCACTCTCATTGCCCGTGCTGTCAACTGCTGTCACGCGCAGATAATACCTCGTCCCGTTCGTGAGGCCAGTGAAGTTCTTGCTTGTGTCGGAAACGCCTCCCGCTGTTGAATCCACCTTTGTTGTGGGATTTGGCGCTGTGCCGCGATAAATCCGATATCTGAGAAAATCCACCTCGGTATTTTTTCGCCATTTGATCCCAATATTCGTGCTCGACGAGTCTGTGACAATCAAGGTCTGCGGAGCGGCAGGTGCGACAAAGTCGGAAGGAGCTGCATTCACCTGGCTTGAATATCCGCTCTCGTTCCCCACGCTGTCGACAGCACTCACACGAATGTAATAGCGGGTGCCGTTGGCCAAGCCTGTGAACGTCCTTGTTGTATCATTACGATTCGCCGAGGATGAGTCAACCTTTGTCGTTGGGTTCGGCGAAGTTCCCCGATAAATCCGGTAGCGCACGAAATCAGGCTCGACATTCTTCCGCCACTTGACAGTAATCGTCTTACTCGACGAATCCGTAACCACGAGGCCGAACGGCGGGGCGGGAGCCATGGTGTCTGGGGCTGGCCCGGCAGGTGTTGTAATCGACCCGGTATAGAACAGAATACCCTGTGCCGGTAGCGTGGGTCCATTTTGATACCCCATATCTCGAGCGGCGATAATGATATTCGTATTGTCAGAAGTCAAGTGCGACCATTGCGACTGGCTGCCGGAAGAAGTGCCAAGAGTTATTCCTGAAACGTTGGTTTGTCCGAGGGGTTGGCCGTTGGGATGAAACAGGTAGATCTGATTCAATGGTTTTACGAGATACCTTGAATCGGACGTGAAAAATGACGTGGAAGTCGACGACCTTCCAAGTAAATCTCCCGTCACGGCTGAGAAAAGGGCTCCGCTGAATGTCCCTACGAATTGACCGTTCGGAGAGACGACGGCGTCTTCAAAGTTTCCAGTTTCAAACGTCCACATGACAGCCCCGTCGCTCGTGCGGATGTAAGACACATCGCAGGATTTTGTTCCAACGGCAATGTACTGACCATCCGGCGTAAGACTCAAACCGTTGACGAATGGCCATCCGCCGATGAATGCCTTCCACTCGACGAAGCCATCTGATGTCCTCACCTTGCGCAAGTAGTTGTCGCCAGATCCGACGTATACATGTAGGTCGTTGGAGGAAAACACCAGTTTGCGAATCTGCCCCCAATCGCCGCTCACCGGGGCTCGCCATTTCAGAACGCTGTCGACGAGTCCAAATAGGGCCACTTTTCCCTGCTGCCCGCCTGATGCAACAAACTGATTCGTGTTTGAGATGGCACATTCCTTCGATTCGACGATCGGCCCGAATTTCGCCCACAAGAGGTTGCCGGTCGCACCGTTGAGAACCCGCAACGTTGGCTGCGGAGCGTAACAGCTCCCAAAAGTTCCGGTTTCGAACACGTAGGCGACGTACTGTCCGTCGCGGCTCATGTCGCCTCCCCACGTTTCCCATCCCGGCGTGTGATCCCAAACGAGTCCCCCCGTTTTATAATTGTATTTGTAAAGCTTCGCCTGGGCGACTTTTACGGAATCCTTACAACTTCCCACCGTGTTCCAATTTTCTTGTCCCGGGAATAATGCCACTGTATTCTCGCTTTCAGAAACCGCACCCCTCCAAAAGCCATTGTTCGTGGGGATGGGAGGCGTTACGAGTGTGAAATTCCATGTAGGTGCCGGAGGAGCGGTCCTGAGCGTGACGTCGAGGTTTACGGAAGACGTGAGGTTCAATCTTACGAGTGTGTCCCTCGCGCCGCCGGCCGCCATACGGATGTACCAGGTTCTATTCCGTGCGAATTGGGGATTGATGGATGTCGAAAAAGTGAATGTTCCACCGCTTGGCGTAAGAGATAAAGGCGCCTGCAACCAAAATGCTGTTCCGAGCCACGCATTCGCCGGTCCGGGCACTCCCGCTGGAAGCCTTATGATTCCGGAGATCGTGATACTGCCAACCGGAGGAGGTTGCGATGTATTCTGACTGGCAATGTACACGGTGCGTGTGTGCGTGATTGAATTTTGGCCGAGAACAAATGTGAAGACAATATTTCTTGTAAGGATTGTCGCGTCCACCTGCGTGCCGCTTTCCCACAGCCCGCGCAGCCATGAGGAAACATACGTTGTCTCGTTTGGTGCAAGCACAACAATCGGTCCGCCGTTCGGGAAAATCGCAAGTCCGCCTCCCGCATTCGGTGCCTCAGGGCAAGCCACCGAGACTTGGATGCCGGCGGGCGAATCCGTTCCTGCTTGGTTAATCACTCGAAGTTTCGCTTTGGGGTTGTCCGAATCATACGGACGGTACAAGGTGTCAAGCCCCATGCTTTCAATGCGAAGGTTTTGAAAGATCGTTTGCCCCTCGGCTTTCACAACGAGAAAGAAAACAAAGAACCACAGGAGTTGAACGGCGCGAAGATGATTCCGCATGAGAATTGCCTTTCCGGGGGGGATGCAACGCAGAATGAAGGTTGGACTATTACGGCAAAATGTAAACAAAGCTCAAGACAGAATCAATTCTATCCGGCCATTCAGCTGAATTCGAATTACTTACTATTGATGCAAAAAACACCAGCAAGGCACAATACTATCCCCACGATATTAAGCGGTGTCAACTGTTCCTTGAACCACAAGGTGCCGATGAGAGCTAGCGACGTTGTCATGAAGGCTCCGATCGTTATGGACGTTGTGCTGATGCTCCATCCCGACCTATAGGCATATAGAAATCCCAGCTCAACCCCAACTGCAGTCAGCCCTATCAGAAGAACAAGAAGCCAGTTCTGATTGTGCAGCAATTCCGCCCCTTTCTTTATTTCACCGGTAACAAACAGCAATGCCAGGCAGGTCATCATGGCGACAATATACGCCGACAAAATGACCACGAGCGGGCTTGCGTCTTTTGGAACACTTTTCTGTGCGAGATGATAAATCAGGGCGCTGACAATGATAAGCGGGAGTGAAATGGTGTGCCAATTCAAGGGTTATCTCCTTGTGGTTTGATACTTCCTAGGTCAACCTTTTGAATGCAGAGCTATTTCTTTTCGGTCTTTGCAACGGTCACGTCAGGGTTGAGGACAAGTTCATGTTTTTGTTTCCCGGTTGTCACAACCAGCTCGTATTTCATGACAGCACCTTTGGTCACTTTTTCACAACCAGAGATTTTGGAATTTGGATGCTGTTTTTCGGAAGCGCTCCGAATCACATCAGGCAGTTCGCTCACGGGAAGTGATTCCTCGATGCTCACAATTGACCCGTCAGCCATGTAGGTAATGTCCCTGTTGACGGCGCCTTCCACGCTTTCGAGTTCATAGACTGTTTTGCCGTCATCGACCTCTTTTGTATATCCCTTGATCTTGACTTTCGAATATGTTTTCTCGAATGCTGCGAGGATCGCCTTCGGAACGTCTTTTCTTTTGATAGACTGTTCCTGAGCGTCCACACTTGTGGCTAACAGAAGCGCGGCCAGTAGAAAAGCCAAAAAGCACAAAAGGGTCGGGTTTTCATTGTCGTGTCTCCTTTGAAATCATGATGTCCATAAACCTATTTCTCCATGAGTTTTTTGAGTTCTCCGCTGAATATCAGATTGCCTGTCGCAATGCGCCCCGACGCGTCCCCCCGTGCCACGATGGTCCCTCTCCCAAGGACGGAAGTCGCCGTGAACTCGAGCAGCTTTGGCGAGAGCATGGCGACGGAAAAGGTTCCGTCTGTCGAGGTTGCGAGCTTGGGCGGGATCTGATAATCAACGTATGAACCGTCGCCGCCTCCGGCGGATTTTGGCCGGGCGCGGTAAAGTTTCGCATTGGCTGAGAGAATGTTCAGATGGGCGATGAGAGCCTCGACATGATCATGCTTTTCCTTGGATGCCTGCGCTTTCCTGAACACCGTCTGCCAACGCAGGTCCGACCGAAGGTTCACAAAGTCTGAATCTTTTTGCATACGCTCGACATTCCGCCAACCGCCGTCGACCGCTTGTTCGAGATACCTCAGGGCTTTTTCCTTGTTCCCGGCGCGGGCAAAGCTGCAAGATGTGTTGTAGTACACCGCCGCACTTTTCGCACCGGACCTGATCGCAGCTTCATACAGTCTGGCACTTTCGGTGAATGTACCAGCTTCGTAGGCAGAGTCGGCCCGAAGAAGAATCGGGTTACGTGATTGCCCGGAACTTGTCTGGCAGAGTGCAAAGAAAACCCAGAAGCATAAAAGTCGTTTAGGCCTGGTTGCTTTCATCGGTTCATTTTCTCTGGAGTTATGTCGTGCTGTAATACTTGCTTGTGATCAAAGAAATCGGTAAGCCTACACAGAACATAAGAATGACGGTTCCGAGAAAAGCTCTCGCGATGTCAAAACGCAACGGAGGTACATTGCTGAGCGGCAGAACCATGAGGTTCATAGCCAGCCAGACAAAAACGCCATAAGCCAGCCCGCTGATAAATCGATTCCTGGAAAGCAGCGTGAACCTCGGGTAGACGAAAAAGAACAGCGCCGTCCATGAAAGCGCTATGCCATAATGAAAAAAAATTCCCCACCATGCCATCGCTGCGCCTCCCGAAAAAGCCTCGCGCCCAAACACACCGCTCGCGATATACATAAATACGCTCTTCGGATCTTGCCCGCCTGAGATCACGTATTGGAGGACAGCCGCCGCTCCGTCCAACGTGCCGGCCAGAAAACCTGTCAATGCAATGGTTTTGAAGGGCTTTTGAGGCCGCCGGGAACCTGTCAAGTTTTTCTCCGCATCGTTCATGCGTGACTCACCCGTCGAAGACTCACTTTTCCGATTGAAGGAAAATATCCTTCGTTTGTTGATTCAATATTCGTCATCAAAACAAAAAATCGGTTTTCGCTTCATCCATTTCCCCTTGGTGAAATCGGGAACTTGTTGCACCGCTCCGCCTTGTGCGATGCTTGCCTCCGAAAGCGGCGTAATGGCATACCACGTTGCGAGGTCGTACACGTCAAGAGGAAAGGGGGCGTTGCGTTTTAGACATTCAATAAACGAATTCAGCACGAAAAAATCCATGCCGCCGTGCCCCGCTTCCTTTGCGGCTTCAGAATGCCTTTTCCACAATGGATGATCATATTTTTCCATGTAAGAGGCATCCGGCTCCCAGCGGTGCGCCTCCGGACTTGTTCCTTCGATGTAGATGGAATTGAAATCATCCATCCACAGGCCCTTCGTCCCTTGCACCCTGAAATTCAGTGAATACGGTCTGGGAGAGTTTGTGTCGTGCGAAAGAATAATGGTCTCACCGTTTGCCGTCGTGATGGAAGTGGTGACGATGTCGCCAAGCTTGAATTCGACCTTCGCGTTGGCGTGGTTCACTCCGCCTTTCTCCACAACGTAGCTGTGCAAGCCGCGGGCTTTTGTTGCCACCGAAGAAAGCGTCATCAACCGGTTGCCGCGGTTGACGTCGATCATAGTGCAGACCGGGCCGAGTCCGTGCGTTGGATACAAATCTCCGTTGCGATGAACGGAATGGTTGGTCCGCCACCGTGCTTCCGAGATTCCTTTCTCGCCAAACTCAATACCTCCGCCATAGAATTGCTTTCCGTCGTTGAACTTGACCTCCCGCAAATCATGCTGATAACCGCCGTGTAAGTGAAGCAGTTCGCCGAACAATCCTTGCCGGACCATATTCAGGACTGCCATGACATCGCGCCGGTAACATACATTTTCCAAACCGAAGAACGGAATACCCATCTCTTCATGCGTCTCCACCATATCCCAGCACTCCTCCAGATCCGTCGCACCGCAAACTTCCATACCGACAGCCTTGCCGGCTTTCATTGCTGCAACTCCTTGTACTGCATGCCATTCCCAGGGCGTCGCTATAATAACGGCATCGATATCATCACGCTTTAGCATGTTCAAGAAATCGTTCTCGCCTTTGCTATACTCGGCAACTTTTTTCTTCACTCCTGCGTTCTGTATGATTTTTCTTGAACGGGGAATCGCGGATTCGGTATCAGGGTCGCATACGGCAACCACTTCAACATCTTTCCGTTTTAAACATTGTTGAAGATGATCCTGCCCGCGTAAACCTACACCGATAAACCCCATGCGTACGACGGATTTTTTTTCTGAGGCGAAGAGTTTGAGTGGACTGTTGAGAATGGAAAGTCCTGCACCGATTGCTGCGGTTTGCCTGACAAAGGTCCTTCTCGTCGTCATGGTCTACTTCCTTCCGAAGTGAGGGAATTCTTTCTGAATATATTGCTTTACAGCCGGAATGTCATCAAGGCTCGTCAAATCAACAACATCCTCAGACAAGGGAATGGCAAACACCGAGCGGGGCTGCTGAGCTATCATCATCTTCACAGCAACGGGCAGCTCTTTTTCCTTTCGCACCGGATGAAGTGGGATGCTCTCAAGGAAAGGAAGGATGTCGCCGTAGGTGAACCGCCAGATATTCATACTCACGCCAGTTCTTCCTTTCACATCTTTTGCCCGGTTCATCTCATCAGACGAGGGTTTTTCCACGATTTCCGTCAGAAAGCCTTCTTCATCCTTCACGACCACGGCAAACTGCGCTACCCGCTCTTCGGTGAATTGTAGCGCCGCTCGGTCATAATCAATCAACACATTGGGATGCGCATCCTCAAGTATCAGCCGCAACGCTGCGGGGGAATACAGATTGTCGCTGTTGCACACCGTGAACCGCTGGCCATTCAGGGAAGGTGTCTGGTTGAGCGCTTTTAGCAGCGCATCGGCGGTGCCGAGCGGTTTCCCCCGCCCGGGAGGTACGTTCTGGATCACATACGAGATGTTCAGGGAAGGAAACTGTTCTGCGTTTTCCTTCTGACCGTAAAACTCCTTGATTGAACTGTCGTTCTCACCTACGACGATGATGGTGTTCTCATATCCCGCTCTTTGAATGTTGAAAAGCAAATAATCCAGAAACGGCCGGGCATGGAGGCCAACGCCAATCATGGCTTTCGTCTTTCGCTGGGCTTCCTTGGCAAGAGCGGAGTCAACGACGGCTTCGGATGATCGCTTCATGCGGGATGATGCTCCGCCGGCGAGAATAATGATATTTCGATCCATCTAGTTTGACATCCCTCTCAGTTCATTTCTCGTTCCTTCATCCACTGAAACGATGTAGGCTCTTCCGCCAACCCGCTCAATTGCCTCAGCAACTTGTTCAGCATGTTCCGGCGCATAGACAAACATGCAGCCGCCGCCGCCCGATCCGTTGATTTTTCCTCCGTATGCACCGGCATGGAGCGCCGCGTCGAGCATACGGTCAATCTTTGGCGTCGAGATTCTTTGAACGTCCCGAAGAACGCTCTGATGCTTCGTAAGCAAAGCACCAAGCCGCTTGTGGTCGAGTGGTTTTACCTGCAACAGGCGGCGGGCTTCTTTTGTTATCTCATGATTCTGGAGTGTCCCTTCAAGCAAAATAGCCTGATCCTCAGTGAGTTCTCTCTTGAACTCCGTCATGCGGTTGGGCGTCGCAGAATGAAGTGAAAAGTCCGGGTGATTCTCGGTGAGATGTTTCACAATATCCAGCACGCCGCTCTTCACTCGCGAAAGGATCACCTGCGTGTCCTTCGGTTCTCCGGAATCACCGAGGACAAAACTCAAGAGGTCTACATCCAACGGCTTAACGCTGACTTCGGGAAAAAAATCAATGGAGAGAACACCGCCGTAAGCCGTGGAATATTGATCCATCATTCCCCCCGCCTGGTCGAACGCCACTACTTCAGCTTCATGGGCATAGTGGCCGATTTGGTCGGGATCCAGAGTGCGTCGTTGTTCGCTCATCTGTGCAAGGACATTCACCCAGCTGACCACTAATGCCGACGAGCTTGACGTGCCGGCTTTGATGGGGATCGAACTCTTCACAACACAATCGATTCCCGTGGAAAAGGTCAATCCGGCTTTACGGAGAACCTGGACAACACTTCGAAAGTAGTCTCCGTGTTTCAAGGTGCCGAGATTTCCTTCGAGCGAGAATGATTCGCTGGAGTTGACGTCTGGAAGAGAGATGTGGACGAGAGAATCTCTTCTTCTCTTTGATTCGAATGTTATACGGAGCGAAATTGCGGCAGGAATAACAGGCAACCGGAGGTAATCCTGATGTTCTCCGAACAGGCAGATGCGTCCAGGGGTTGAAACAACGAGCTCGTCGGGCATGCTACAATTGAGATTGTCGGTGAATGTCGTCAAGACGCTTCAGCATGTTCTTAATGTCTTTTGCTCCCTTGAAGGCAACGTACACGGTGATGGTCGAATACCAGACAAGACACGCCAGCGTGATCACACCCCAGAACCAATGGTTATGCAACATATTCATTATTTGATCGAACAAACTTGTCATGCTATTCCTCCCCGGGGCTTTAGGAGTGATCCGATAATCATCGCCAGCGCCACGACAATATACGTTACAGCACCGCACAACGCATCATGTACGTTGAACCACTCCGTGTACGGACCGATCTTTTGCAGAACGAGTGTTCCCACGGGCAGCACGGCTCCGAAAATAATCGCAGCAAAGGCACCCCAACTATTTGCGCGCTTCCAATAGCAGCATGCGATCAATAAAATCGACATGCTCGACAGGTAAATAGTGCCTGTAAGTCCCAGATACGTCCACAGATCGCCTTCTATTTTGTACCACAATCCGTAGAAAAGGAGGAATACTCCGATGATTGCAATGATCGAACGGTTCCAGAAGAGGCCTTTCTTCTCCGACCACGCGGTTTTGCGGAACGGCGCCATGATGTCGTTGTAAATCACGCTTCCCCAGGTGAGCATGTAGGAGGAATCCGTGCTCATATCTGCGGCAAGCATGGCTGCCACCAGAAGTCCCATAAACCCTGCGGGGACAACCATGGCGAGCATCCTGGGCATGGCCTGCAACGAATTCCCGCCGACTTGTTCGGGAGTGAGAAGGGCGAGCGCCGCGATACCCCAGATTCCCGGAATCAGGAATCGCGCAACAAAGAAGAACGAAGTTCGGGTGTAGACTTTTTGTCCAGTGGCAGAATTTTTTGCGGCCAGCACACGTGCAATTTGTGTTTGCCACGTCAGCACGGTAGCAGTATTTAAAAAGACATTGAAGATCACGTATGACCAGCCCATGCCGGAGTTCTTGAGCGGGTTGAAACCGCCCTCGCCGTAATGCGTCTCCACCGTGCTCACCAGCGTTTCCCAGCCGACTTTGTCGAGAATCAGCAGCGTAATAAGAATGAGGCCGACGCTCATGACGATAAACTGGAGGAAATCTGTTACCAGGACAGAAAGCATGCCGCCGAGAATCGTGTAGAGGGCGACCCCGGCCAGCAGTGCGGTCATCATGATTTCAAGATTTCCCGGGTCAAGACCGCTGACGTTCACAAGAAACTCGCCCCCTGTCCGGAGGAAGACTCCCATATTCAGCAAGCCGCCGAGCACAATCACAACGCCTGCTGCCCAGCGCACACGGGGGCCGAATTGTTTCTCAAACAGCTGCGGAATGGTCATGACGCCGGAATCGCGCAACGGCTTTATGCAGAAGCCGGTGTAACCGACAAGGAACATTGCAAGAAAAGTGAGAATGCCGGGGATTGCACCTGCAAACCCTTTTTCAAAACCATTTTGCGCGGTGTACATGCAGGTCACGATCCCGAACTCCGTTGCCGCCAGAGATGCGATGCCCAGGTACACATCCATTTCCCGGCCTGCAACAAGGAAGTGTTCCACATTGCTTACATACTTGTGCACCATGATTCCTGCGGCCATGGTCGCGAGGAGGTACAAACCAACGATGCTTCCGTCAAGGATGGTGAAATTGGTCAAAGAGATTTCAAAGGATGTACTGGAAAGCGTGGTACGATTGAATGATGCTCAGTCGGCTGGACGGAATCTAAAAATGTTTATGCACAGATGAAAGCAGATTTGGGTGAGGGAATGCAGTGAAAATGCGAAGGTCATGCATATTACGGCGCTGAAAGGAACCGCAGGATCTCGCGCATCAGCTGTTCACTCTGGGCAGTCTGAAAGATGAACTGAGCGTGCGCAGAACCATCGAGGATCACCAGTTCCTTTGGCTCCTGGGCACGCTCGTACTGCTCGCGAATCCGGACAAGTCGGGGTTTGCCACTAGCTGTTGTGTCGTCGCGAGCCGTGATAAAGAGCTTGCGCCCCTTTAACTTCTCTGGCGGTCCTTCAGAGGAAGCCGCTAGCAACACCAGCCGGTCGATCTCGCCCGGCTCAGCCACAATCGCCGCATCGGCAGCCGCCCCGCCCCATACTCCCGCCGACCACAGACGCGGTCTTGCAACCTGTCTTTCGTAGATAACGGGTCGCGGCTAAAACGTCGAAGTGGAGTGGAGCACTCAGAGGGTCGGACTGGCCTGGCCCCTTCGACTGGCCGTATCCCCGGAAGTCGATCGCCACGACGCGGAACCCGGCCGCAGCCAGTGCGCGTGCCTGCTTTGCCCAACTCTCCTTGTTGAAACGGCCCCCGTGAGCCAGAACGACGCCGTGGTCTCCATTCCCGTACATATCGGCATAGACGCGGCCATGGTCTTGTGTTGGGAAAGAAATGTGCTGCTGCGCCCGGAGTCCTGGAGTTTGTGCGAGCATGCCAAAGTCCGCCAGGGCTGAAATTGCTATCAGGAACGCGGTTGATCGATTCTTGTATTGATTCACGGGAATTCTACCACAATTCGGGATTAGACTCACGCTCGCTGACGTCAAACTCCTGATTAGGCTGCATGGTGACATAACGTCTGGCGCAAAAACAACGTTTCGGAGCGAACTCAAAAATTCCATTTCCGTGAGCGGATCAATGTGTCTATTCGCTAACTCTTAGCGATCCCATCGTTTGTTCTCCATTTCCAACCGAAACATCCCAGAAACTCGAAAATGAAGACATCCGCAGTCATCCCTTTTCGCCCTATCCGCCAAAAATCGTCCCGAGTTTCAGCCATCCTTTTGATTCATACCAGCGGTAAGTTTCCAGCAAGCCGTCACGTATCGCAACAGAGCTCTTGAATCCGGTTTCTTCAGTCAGTTTTTTGCCGGTACAAACCCAGTGCGTCTGCAAAAGGTCACGCGCTTTGTCGATGCTGAGTACGGCGGGACGGGGGGCGAGCGTGGAAACAACCTCCGTGATTGAAGCGATGGAGAAAAGGAGGAAGCCCGGGATGGGAACCGATATGGTCCTTGTTCCCATAATCTCTTCTAAAATCTTGAAAAGTTCCTGGTATTGGTGAATATTTTCGTCTGTAACAAAATAGGCCTTGCCGTCGGTTTTCTCTGAAACAGCGGCCTCGACGATGCCGTGGGCCAAATCGGAAACGTGAATGAGGCTCAGCGTTTTTCTTCTCGACCCGATAACGGGCTGGATGCCAAACCGAACGGCTCTGTACAACTCGAGGATGTCTTTGTCCCGCGGCCCGTACACGGCCGGCGGGCGGAGAACGAGTGTGGGAATGCGGCGGGAATAACTGGCGACTGCTTCCTCCGCCTGCAGCTTGGAAGCCCCATAAGCCGTTATCGGCCTGCAAGGTGCAGTTTCGTCAAGTGGGGTTCCATCCTTGCTCGGTCCAACTGCTGCGAGGCTGCTCAGGTAACAGAATTTCCTGATGCTGGAGTGGGCAAGCGACGCCTGTAAAAGGTTCTTCGTCGCGACAACATTCCCGCGAAAGTAATCCTCGCGCCTTTTTGCTTTCGTCACACCGCCAATGTGAAAAACGTATTCGACGCCGTCCAGAAGCGGGCCGAGTGAGTTCACGTCGAAGATATCCGCTTCTATGAACTCAACAGGAAGGTTGTCAAGCCATCCATGGTTTTCTCTGCCTTTGCGGATGTGACAGCGGACCTTGAACCCGAGGCTCAACAAGTGTTCAGCCGTATGACTTCCGACGAATCCGGTTCCACCGGTGACGAGTGCTGTGGGAATGAGAAACTCCTGCGAATGATTCCGAGTTACGTTGACTTTATTGGCTTATTAAAGTATATTCAAAAAAGTTTTGTGTAGCAAAAAGCCTGGATTTCTCCATTCCACTTCTTGAGGAGCCTCCCTTTGGATTTATTCGAAAAGTGCAGTGCGTTCACGCGTGCGGATGAAACCAAGGCTGCCGGCCTGTATCCTTACTTCCATGCGATCTCCGAAAACGAGGGGCCTGTTGTCCACATTGAAGGCAGAAAAGTCATCATGGCGGGGTCGAACAACTACCTCGGGCTGACTGCGCACCCAAAAGTCAAGGAAGC